>CANFVD010000028.1 GCA_947450345.1 Actinomycetota bacterium | reverse complement strand
TGAGGGCGGCGACGTGCGCAATCACGCCAAAGTGTGAGGTGTTCTCCGCCGATTCGCCGCGCAGTGCCGCCACGTCGTGACTCGCCTCGGGGCCGGCCACGATGAGGGCCGCTTTGAGACCAGCGAGGTTGTAGGCCTTGGACGCGCTGAACACGGCGACGGCGTTTTCCGCCCCGGCCACGGAACACATCGGCACGAACTGCGAACTCCCCAATTGAAGTGGCGCATGGATCTCGTCGGCGATAATTCGCGCGCCGAACGATCGGGCCAGTCTCGCCACTGCCTCGAGCTCGTCACGCGTGTGTGCCGCCCCCGTGGGATTGTGCGGGTTCGAGAGCAGAACGATGGCGCCTTGGCCCGAGGTGGCCTCGAGTGCCGCACCGATTGTTTCGATGTTGAGTCGACCGTCGGAACTGAGAGGCGCCGTCACGAGCGGTCGATTGAAGTGAGTAATCACGCGAGAAAAAGGTCCATAAACGGGCGTCGTGATGATCACGGGAGCTCCGGCCGGGCTCAACGCCGTTATCGCGCTCGCGACACCCGACATGACATCCATGCAGGGAACAGTGGCTGCGGGTGAGACGTTCCAGTTCCAGTGGCGATGCGCGTAGGCGGCGAAGGCCTCACCGTAGGGATTGCCGTTCGGGTATCCGGTGTCCGACACGTCGATGGCGTCGCGCAGCGCCCGTTTCACGGGTTCGGCAATGTCCACGTCCATTTCGGCAACCCACAGGGGCAACATGTCGGGAAAGTGTTGCCACTTCACGCTGGTTCGAGCGCGAAGTTGTTCGAGGGAGAACACCTCGAACGGGTTCGCGATCTGGCTCATGGTTGCAGCCGCGTCACTGTCCACGGCGAACCGGAACCCGCGCCGACCTCGCGTGTAAAGACGATGCGGTCGTGAAAACGCTTCGAACGACCCGCCCAAAACTCAAACCGGTCGGGCACGACGCAGTAGGCGCCCCACTTCTCGGGTCGCGGGATGTGCTCTCCCTCGGGGTACTGCACCTCGAGGGTCGCCATGCGTTCGTCGAGCGTCTCGCGGCTGTCGACGGGCTCCGACTGGTCACTGGCGATGGCCGCTAGGCGCGCGCCGTGCGGTCGGCGAACAAAGAAGGCGTCACTCGTGATGCCGTCGGTGGGCTTCGCCACACCCGTCACAATCACTTGGCGCTTGAGCCCATACCAGGGAAACAGCAGCGAGACGCGATCGTGGGCGGCCAGCGCGCGACCCTTGCGCGAGAGGTAGTTCGTCACGAACTCGAGGCCCGTGCCCGCATCCCCCGAAACATCGAGACCCTTCAACAGCACGGTCCGTGACGACGGCGATCCGTCCGCATCGATGGTCGAGAGCACCATGGCGTTGGGCTCAAAGATGTCGGCGGCCTCGGCAGCGGTTATCCATTCGGCAAGCAGCGCGAGCGGATCCGTGCCCGCCTGCTCCGCGGTCAAGCCTTCGTTGCCGTAGTCCGTGTGCCGCTTGAGCGATTCCATGAGTGCCTCCGTGGCAAGACTACGCGGAAGCGCCGAACGAGCGAATCAGAGTTACGGGAGTGTGACCGTGATCGTGAAGGTCACCGTTCTGGTGCCGTTCGTGAGCGTGACCTCAGTGGTGCCCTCACCGATCGCCGCAAACTCGGGGGGGGTAACGACGCCGTCAACGACTTCACCAGCAAAGAACTGCACGACCTTGTCCGCCGAGAGCGTGGCCTGCCACTTGTCCACACCAGACTCCGGCACCTCAACATCGAAGAAGTCTCCCACGTGCAACGCAACCGTCGTGCCGGCCACGGTGTCGGGATCCGAGAGGATGGGCGTCACAACGTTCACATCTGCGTCCTGCGTGACGGTGGGCGTGGGGTCACCCGCCGTCGTGGTGGAGCAGGCGACGAGAAGTGTGGCACTGGTGGCCAGTGCTACGAGTACCATCGCGTGGCGAAATGAGCGGGTCATGGTTGGGGGTCCTATCCGAATCGGCCGTTGACGTAATCGAGCGTGCGGGGGTCTTTGGGAAGGTCGAACATCTGCTCGGTCGTGCCGTGTTCGACGATGTAGCCGGGAGTGCCCTGTTCGGCCAGGAAGAAGGCCGTCTGATCGGAGACGCGCGCGGCCTGCTGCATGTTGTGGGTCACGATGACAATTGTCACCTCGCTGGCGAGCTCGCCAATAGTCTCCTCGATGCGCCGCGTTGACGTGGGGTCGAGGGCAGAACACGGTTCGTCCATGAGAAGCACGCGGGGGCGCACGGCGAGTGACCGCGCGATGCACATGCGCTGCTGCTGTCCACCCGAGAGGCCACCGCCGGCTTGGCGCAGGCGATCCTTGACCTCTTTCCACAGTCCGGCCTTAGTTAGGCACTCCTCAACAATTTGCTCCTTGAGCGACTTGTCAACTCGCTGGCCGGTAAGCACGAGGCCCGACAATACGTTGTCCTCAATGCTCATGGCGGGAAAGGGGTTTGGCTTCTGAAAAACCATGCCGATGTTGCGACGCGCGTCGGTGATGCGTCGGCTGGGGTCGTAAATGTCGTGGCCATCGAGGAACACGGCTCCCCCAAACTCGGCACCCGGAATGAGTTCGTGCATGCGATTGAGTGTTCGGAGGAACGTGGACTTGCCACATCCCGATGGGCCAATGAGGGCCGTGACCTTACCGGCGGGCATGGTCAGCGAGACTCGCTCCAAAACTTTACGACCGCTGAACCACGCCGACACGTCCTTCGCGACGATTTCCGCCGTCAGGGGAACATCCTCAAACGTTGTTGCCTGGGCAACCGCGCCGGAGGTCGTCGCCGGAACTTCCGGCGTGGTCTCTGAGGAGCGAGGTCGCGTGCGGGCAGGCGCGGTGGCCTTCGATGCAGGGGTTCGCGGAGCCATGTCTTCCTTACGTGTCTAAATGAGGTTGGGCAAGAGCAGTGTGACTTGAATTGAGGTGGCAATGCCCAGCACGAGTGTCAGAGGTACCGCAACAATCCATGTTTGCAGGTTTCCCCAGAAACGGAAGCTCAGCCACAGGAGAACCATGATGACGCCGAGAAACACAATTTCTAAGGCGAGAAGCGCCCAGGCTCCCGAATCGCCGTACATGGGAAGCTCACTCTGCGACAGCGACTCCACGGTGAACATCTGGGCAGGGGTGTCCGCGGGAGTACTCGTGAGGTGAGCGTCCACGCGAACCACCGAGGAGGGGAACAGTGCGAGACCAGCGGCCGACACCAGGGTGAGGTGACCTTTCGTGTCGTCCGTGACGGGAATCGGGTCGCCGGTGTAGCGAATGTCGTCAACAACGTACGTGTGCTCGCCTTGACCCGTGGTGGCGACAATCTTGTCGCCCTTGGCGAGTTTGCCGAGGTCGGTAAACGTTCCCCCGTACGTGAACTGACGACCGTAGATCACGCTTGTTCCGAGCTGGCCCGGAAGAGAGGTGTCGCGGCGATGACCGGGTCCCGACAGTGTCGCCGACGAGGACGTGCCCTCGACGACCACGGCGTTGACCCCAATTTTGTCAATCTTCACGATGGCCACCGGGGTTCCCTGGGGCACGAGGGCGTCCTCTTGAGTGACCTGCCCCACGGGCGCGGTGGCGTTGGCCAGCGCATAACGAAAGTCGTCAAAGAGGACCTGCTGTTGCTTGATGTAATACACCTGCGACAAAAAGATGATGTGCATGAGGAAGGCCACGACCATGAGTGAGCCCGTCATGAGTGCCACACCGCCGAGGCTCATTCCCGTGCGGGCATCAACGCGCGGCATGGCCTGCGAGGTGGGGCGGTGGTCTTCAATCAGCGGTGGTGGAGCCAACGTCTCGACGGCCTGCGGCCCGCGGTACCTGTTGCGGCGGTTGACTTCGGTGGCCACCTTGGCACTCACAAATCGGCGCCGAATGCGATCGGTGATGCGGTCGTGCCAGCGCGTGCCATAGGCACGACGGGGGCGACGCGCTGCCGGTGACTGCATGGGGCTCCTTGAAGCGAAAAGTGATGAGCGGCCGACCGCTCAGTAAATGCTACGTGCTCGGTGGTGCTTGTCCGGTGGTGCGTGTTCCCTCTGACATAGTGCGACTCAGGCGCTGCCCGGGAGCCGGGCAGCGCCTGAGCGCTTTAGTGGTGCTTCACCTTACGTGACGCGTCGAGCTGACTAAGGAGTTACCTTGATCTGCTTGTTGAGCGTTGCGGTGGCGAATGCATCGTCACCCACGTAGTCGATGATGAGGTAAGCGGTAACACCTGTCGTAGTTGCCAGGTTGCCTGCGTTCACCCACGTCCACGTGCTGGCCTTGGACAGCGTACCCGTGAGGGTCGCCTGGCCGGCAACGGTTCCTGCCGCCAGCGTGAGGCCGGTGGAGTCACTTGTGATTTCGTGTGACTTGTCGGACGGTGACGTTCCGATGTACACCCGAACGCTTCCCGTGGGCGTGATCGTGACACCCGTGGGAGCCGTCACCGTTGCGCTGAACTTCGGCGCAACGTTCGACTTGAAGGCGGCGATGTTGACCGGAGCCGTGGTTGCCGTAATGTCAACTCGGTCCCCTCCGCGCGTGGCCGATACCGTCATGGTGGTCGTCGACGGAACAGTCAGCACGTAGTACGCCTGCTCCTTCGTGAGACCACTCGGTGCGGTCGCAGCTGACGTCGAGTTGGCGCCGAAGTACACGACGTCATTGACAGCCAGTCCGTGAACCGGCGTCGTGATGACGTCGGTCGATGCGTTCACCGTAATTGCCGTGGTACCGATCTTCACGGTCTTAGCGGCGTTCGCGAAGACCGGGCTGGTGCCCGCCACGAAACCATTGGGAGCCGCGGGGAGCGTCGTTACCGTTGCCAGCGTGGGCGTTGCCTTCGCAATAGTGACCACAGTGGTGCTGGATTCGCTGCCCAGAACCGAGTTATCGGCCGGGATGAACTTGGCCTTCAGGTTGAGCGTGGCAACATCCTGAGTGATCGAGAGAACCTCAGCGTTTTCACCCGCCGCAAGTGTTCCCGACGCGCGCGGCGTGGTGTTAAGAACCGTGTAGGTTCCCGTACCGTTGGCCGTTGCGGCAATACCAGCTCCACCAGAGGTGACAGCGAGCGTGAACGTGGTCGTCGACGGAACCGAAGCGATGAAGTAGTTCGTTCCCGAAACGAAGCCCGTGGGCAGGGTTCCGGTGGAGAACTTGACACGGTTACCCACGGCGAGGCCGTGAGCAGCCGTGGCAGTGAACACCGTCGGAGTCTGTGCCGTAACGACACAGCTCGTTCCCGATGCAGCCGTTGTGGCAACAACCGCGCCACCCGCCACAGTCGACACCTTGAACGCCGTTGTCGTCAAAGCCGTGGCACTCACGTAGTAGGTGTTTCCCACGGTGATACCGGCCGGGCAGGTTCCGGAGAACTTAACCGGGTTGCCCGAAACCAGGCCGTGGACAGCAGCCGCGGTCTTGGTGAACGCTGCACCCGCTACCGTGTTGGCCAGCGTGAACGTGTTGATCGCTCCCGAGGTCACACCGGAGAAGGAACGTGCGTCGTCGCCGACCTTGGACAGTTCCACTGTTCCACCAGGCAGGTCGACATCAGCCGAAACCCACGCGATGACGCGGTCGGTTCCACCAAGGGTAGTGGCCTTCTTGACCGACAACTTCGTGGTGGTGCGATTGACCGAAGCGGGGTTGATCGTCGCGAATGACGCGTCGGATCCGCTGACGGGGCTCATATTCGTGACCTTGATTCCGCCCAGGGCAGGAATGAAGTACGCGTAGAGCTTGGTCGAGCCGGCGGCAAGAGGAGTCACCGAGACGTCGGCCGTGACACTCGTTCCAGCGGCAATGTTCGCTGTTCCCAGGACGTGAGCCGAGGGGTTACCGTAACCGGCATCCAGAATCACAACTTTTCCACCCATGTCGTGGGTAGCGATTCCGCCGTTGACAGAAACGGTGAACGCGTCTCCCACAGTCGCGGCAAGGCCCGGCACTGCGGCAGCGTTTGTCACGGTTGCCGGGGTAGCCATTGCGGCACCGTCCGAACCAGCCGTGTAACGGTTTGCGTTGTTGATCGAACCACACGAGTTGGCGTTCGAGGTGGGGTCTCCACCGTCGGTTGCGGTCAAGGGTGCGAAGCCCATTTTGGTGATGGAAGCGGAATTTTGGCACACGAGAGAGCCAGTACCCACAAACATGCGGTTGATGGCGCTCGTGGGGTCAGCTGCCTTGCGGTAAGCCACGATGTTGTAGACGAATCGCTTCAGTGCGGAGACCCAGTTGTCGGCGTTGGGGGCCAAGGTAGCACCCGAGCCCGTGGTGGGCGCAATGGTGTCGACGTTGAGCAGTGTCGTCGAGTGGGTCTTGTCGGTGACAGTACCCTTCTTTTGAACAACCCACTGACCGATGGAGTAGATACCCAGCGCGTTCGTGGTTTCCGCAACAGACGAACCGTCGTGCTCCTGGATGGGAGTCGTGCCGTCCGCCATCACACGCGAGACACACGTGTACGTACCCGTGGGGCCGTAAAGACCCGCGGCCTCACTGAGACCCAGCGCACCAATGAAGAACTTGGCCGTTCCCGAACCATAGGCAGGGAGAACCGGCTTGATCTCGTATGCAGTGGTATCTGCCGGAGCGGCGCCCGCAGTCGCACCCACACTGTTGTAGGTGCTTCCGGAGTTGTTCAGGTACACATACTTCGTCTTGCAACGGAAGATGTTCTGAATCGAAGGTACGGTAGCGGCATCCGTGCTCGTACCCAGGGTGAGCGGAATCTTTGACACGGCGTCTGTGGGGTTGACAGCGATACCCACAACGTCACGTGCAAAGGGGATGTCGACGTACTCGCCGGTGGCGCTAGCCGTTCCCTGAGTTGCGGACGAGCGGGCATAGTCAATCTGCCCGACGGTGTTTGCCTTGTTGATGGCAATTCCGGAAGTCGTGAAGTTTGCCGCAGTGCCCGAAGCGGCGGAGCCTTCAGCAACCTTCAGGATGGACCAGCCATCGCCCGATCCCTTAGCCCGAACAACGTTGGCCGTGTAGGGCGCGGGGCGCGTTTGAATGGCCGTGGCAGCGCCACCGCCGGGCACCGTTGAGGTGTAGGAGACAAGTTTGTCTTGTCCGATGACTGTCGACAGTTCGTCCATGACGTCCTGAGTGGTGTCAGAACCCAGGCCGACGAGTGCCGTGGCACTCGGAGCGTTGGGGGAAACCGGGTCTGCAAAAGCAGGCGTTACGACAAGGCTGGATGCGGCGACAGCAATGACGCCACCGGCGATTGCCAGCCTTGCGAAGGTGGTGACCTTCATAGTGGGGGGATCCTTTCACGGATGGTAAGGGCCAGGCACATGCCTAACGTTCAGAAATCTAGGAAGCCAGCATGACGTCCAGTGGGACGCCAAGTGAACAAATGGAAACAGTCCCGTGAACGCCTAGTGTGTTTTGCGAGCGCGGTGAATCAGCAGTGGGCCGGCAACACACATCGGGATGCCCGCCGCGAGGCCGAGGCCGGCCGCCGAGGTATCCAGACCGATGTGATCCGTGGTGACACCGCGCGATGCTGTGGCAGAAGCCGAGGGTGACGGAACCGGATTAGTGATGGTGCCCGTTTGCGACGACGACCCAAAACTCGAGGAGCCCGAGGTGGTGCTGGTCACAGCTGGGCTACAACCGGCCTTAAGCGCGTCGACGTTCGCCAAACCACTGGCCAATGACTGAGCGACGCTCCGCTGATCGTTAGAGAGTGGCACGTAACCCGCCGGCAGCAGTCCGCGTGATGAGCCAGAATTCTGACCTTCTCCGGCTGCATAATCGAGAACTTTCGCGTAGTCGGCCGCCGTCGAGGCATCCAACGGACAGACGTTGATAGCCGCGTAGACCACCTGAGCGAGGGGATACACGCCAGCCGCTGTCGACGCAGGATCGGAAACGAGAACCCCGTCGACACTGGAAGGAACGAAATGTGAAATGGCAGCGGAAATCGACTCGTCAGACGGAGCCACAATTTCTCCGCTGGCGTTGGCAATTGACGCCACGTTGAGACCAAATCGCGTCGCTGCAGAAGCGTCCGTGAGAGAAATCATCATGCGACTTCCACTCGTCTGCGGAGGCACAGCCTTGTAGCCGGGGGGAAGTTTGAACGGATCCCACGACGTCTTGTTGTTCGCGTCGGCGCGCAGGGTTCGGTACGCGGTCTCCTGCATGTCACCGTAATAAGGGCGAAGGTCGAGGCTACCAAAGCCCGGATCGTCGGCATAGGTCGTTTGCTTGCAGGTGGTGAGATCCGTCTTCGGGAACGTATCAATCGGGGTTCCGGCACCCAGGCCTAAGGAGACGTAGGCTGGATTGATTCTCATGCCGTTTTCGTCCGGGGTACCGTTGAGGAACGCGACGGCATCCGGGCTCGAACGAATCCACGTCCAGACATCGCGGAAAGCATCAGCGGAGCCCAGAGCGACCATGAGGCCCTCGGGGTACGACTCCGCCCAGGCCGCAAAGTCAGGATTCAGGGCGATAAATTCTGGATCGCTGGTGATGGCTCGTGGGTTCGCACTCACCACGGAGTTGCCTGCGCCAAAACACGGAACATCCACGCGATACGACTGGGTGAGCATCTTGGCCACGAGCCGCTGATTCAGCACCAAATTGTTCAGCCGTGTTCCGTTTTTTGCAAACAAGGCTGGATCAGCATCGGAGAGGACACTGTAATCAACGTTGTAGGCAAAGACCAGCGCCGACTGAGCCACGGGTGCATAGAGAATGCTCGTTGTGCCTCGTTCTTCGCTCGAGAGTGGCGAGGAGATGAACGCCATGCGGGATGCTCCCGACACTTGGCTGACTATCTGGGAGCGTGCTTCGCCGTCGCCAATCATGGAAAATCCGTAGGTCGTTCCCTGCGGGCAGAGTGCTGGTTGCCAGGAAGTGAATGCATCGGCCACGATTTCGTTACCGACAAGCCGCTGTTCGGCCTGGCCGATGGGGCACGACTGACCGACCTGCTCGAAGTTCAAAGGAATAACAATGCGGTCCTGCCACACACTCGGCGTGAAGGGGGAACCCGCAATGCTCGGCGGGAAATCCGGGGTGGTTCCGTCGGGGTTTTTGTCGCCGCGAGGAACGATGACGAGCCAGCACGGCCGAGGATAGGTTGACCCGTCTCCTTGCACGACCTCGCCACCACATCCCATGTGCGGCGACTCCAGGCTCGTCTGAAGTTCGAAGGTGACCTGACCAGTGCCGTCGGCACCGGTTCGAGCTGCCGCAATCTCGTTTGTTACCGACGAATCAAAGAGTGATTTGACATCAAACGTTCGATCGCCTCGCGACGGAGAAAACGGATACATATAGACGTTGGGGTCACTCGGGAATCTCAGTTCGGGGTGCGCACTTCTCGTGAACAGCGGATCGTACGTCGCCAGCGAGCGTGTTGCGACGTCGGCTCCGACCAGGTTGACCACCGATGTGGGTGACGAGCCAAATTGACACTGCTCAGGGGTCGGAGTGTCGTCTCCCCAGCACTGCATGATTTGCACAAAGTTCGTGTCGTAGTGACCGGGAGTGCTCGACGTGGTGCCGAGCCCGCCCGTCCACGACACATCAATGCCCTGATGGCCCAGCGTGGACGTCTGGTTAACGGTCACGGAAAGATTCGCCAGGGCAGCCGCGTTTGGGCTCGTGGAGCCCGGGTGCTGATCGGCCCACGCGATGGTCACGGCACTCTGGGTGATGGGTGCGGCACTGACGGCCGATCCGATCAACGTAAACGACGCCACGGAGCTCAGAGCGATGCCCGTGGTCAATACCGTGTAGCCGGCGAGGCGCAATCCGCGCATGATTACTCCTTACCCTCGCGCCGCGCGCGCAGCGTGCGTCCGAGAACCGGCGGAAGGAATACGACCGCAAGGAGGAGAACCACCGAGGCGACCATCACCGACTGAGTGACACCCCATCCCGGGCCGGACTCAATCTTTGTTGCCTCGGCCACTACGTTGTGGCACTCGCCGGTATCGGGATCACACGAAATCGGACCATTACCGAGGGGAATTCCGAGTCGACCACCACCACCACCGCCCCCTGAGCCGGACGTTCCAAACTTCGAGGACGAACCACCTGTGCTCGACGTTCCGCTGGCCCCCGAGCCCGCGGCTCCACCCGTTGCCGTGGTGCACTGGGTCGCACCCTTCTTGTCACAGTCCGACGGCATGGGGGCATTCTGTGCCAGAGTGTTCGACCCATCGCTCGAGAATGTGGGGTTGTTGCAGTCAGCGATGTTCACTGTTGTTGAACCCACACCCGGAATGCGCTGCACCTGGTCGAGACCCGCTTGAACAAGGTTGATGGGAAGTGGTGAATATCCCAACACCTCGGCCTGCTGTTGGCCCTCGCAGAGGAAGTAGTTAGCAAAGGCGCCCAGCGTCTTCCCCTTATCTGCAGTGAAGGGACTATCCGTGGTTGTGGGAACGATCATGTACGAATAGGACGAGAGCGGGTATGCACGCGGATCGGCATTTGCATAGACGCCGTCAAGATTTGAGGTCAAATACTGCGGACCCGGTGTGGTGTTGATGGTGGCGCCCAGCAGTCCCACGGCAACGTTGGAGGCAGTGGGCTCAACGTAGTAATCAGCAGAATTGAGCACCTTGGCCACCGGGAATCCGGTCTTCAGGGCATAGGAGTATTCGACGTAGGTGATGGTGCCCACGTTGGCCGCCTGCGACACGTAGCCAGCGACACCCGTCGAGTTGGGCTGGGCGATGAAGCCCTTGCCGGCCACCACGGGGTAGTTGGATGTCACGCCACACGGAGTCGAACGACCCGCCGCGGAGCAGTAGGCGTCCCAAATCGAGGCCTGAGTCTTGCTCATCCACGTGGTGAACTGCGCCGTGGATCCGGAACCGTCAGAACGAACTACGGGAACAATCTGTCGGCTGGGCAGGTCGATGCCGGGGTTGTCGGCCTTGATGGCCGGATCGTCCCACTGAGTAATGCCACCGGTGAAAATCTTGGCAATGACCTCGCCCGAGAGTCGCAGGTTGGCAATCTGCTGGCCGCCGGCAGCCAGGTTGTACATGAACGACGTACCTCCGGCAACGATGGGCATATAGGCGTAGCCACGGGTCGGCGGTTCGTCGGTCACGCCGCCGTCACGCAGACCGTAGGGAATTTCCGAGACGGCGAAATCGACGGTGCCCGAGCGGAACTGGTTACGACCGTCGGATGAACCCGTGCTCGCGTAGTTGACACGCATGCCGTACTGCTCCACGTTGCGGCGCCATTGGTCGAGGGCATTGGAACTCCACGACGAACCTGCGCCCGAGATGGGCACATAGTCGGCCGCGTGAGCGGGCAACGCGGGCACGACGACGAACGAGAACGCTCCCGCAAGGGCGACTAGAGCCTTGGCCCAACGTGGCAGTGTGCGAGCGAACTGAGGCATCATCACGAGTCTCCTGACTCTGGCTTCTTGCGACGAACGGGACGTGGTGCAGGATCAGCGGCCGCCTCAGGAGTGATATCTGAGGGAGGCGTGGCCTTCGCCTGAGTGGCGGTGGGATACCGCTCGAGGTACTCCTCGAAGGTCAGTGTGCGCTTGGAACCGCGCGACTTGGGCGCGGAACCGGCCGCCCGGATTTCAGCCCTTTCGTAGGCCGCCCGAGCTTTGCGCCGCTCGGATTCGACGGCGGCACGACGCGTGGCTGCTGTTGTCGTGGGAGTCGCCGTCGACCCAGTGGCACCGGTGCGACCGGCAATTTGTTGGCGAACGAGCTTGGTGCCCTCGACGGCCGTGACCTTCGCAGATCGAGCGAGGCGCACCGTGCGCTGCCCCACCCAGACGGCAAAGAACTTCGCGTCGCTCACCATGCGCTTTCGGCGATCGCGCGCCTTTTCCCGCTTGGCCACGGTTTGACCGCCAATGACGCGTGCAATCACAAAGAGTGTGATCACGAGGAGCATGAGCACGGCGGCCGTGCCAAATCCGCGCGCAATCATGGAGGGTTCGGGCGACTTCACGAACTGGAAGATTGCCAGCGGCAACGAAACCATGGGCCCGTGGAACGGATCTCCGTTGAACGCGGCCGTAAAGCCCGATGTGAGCAGGACCGGTGAGGTCTCTCCAATGCCACGCGCCGTGGCCAGAATGATTGCGGTCACCAGACCCGACCGTGCGGTCGGAAGTGTGACATGCCACATGGTGTGCCAGTTGTTCGCCCCGAGGCCCAGCGAGGCTTCCTTGAGCGTTGACGGCACCAGGCGCAAGACCACATCGGACGCACGAATCATGATGGGGAGCATCATGACACTGATGGCCAATGAGGCCGCAAATCCGGACTTTCCGATACCGAGAATGAGAATGAAGGTGGCGTAAATAAAGAGGCCGGCCACGATTGACGGCAGCGCCGTCATCGCCTCAACGATGGTTCGCACAAAGCGCGAGAACGGACCAGGAATCTCATTGAGAAAGACCGCAGTCGTCAAACCGAGGGGAATGGTGATGACCAGGGCTATGCCGATTTGAATCAGGGTGCCGGTGATGGCGTGGATGATGCCGCCGTCGCTGAGTGGGTCAAGAGGACCGGCCAACGACATGTCCTGCGTGAAGAAGTTCCAGTGCGGCAGGGCCTCGAGGCCACGGAATGTCGCGAACAAAACGATGAACACCAGCGTGACAAAAACCGTAATTGCGAGCGAGTGCACAAAGATGAGCACCACTCGGTCGCGCACGGTTGGCATGGATTCGTCGAGACTCACCAAGATTGCGTAGGAGGCCAAGAACAGCACGTACGCCGTGACGAAGAACCCGAGAACGCCTCCGACAGGCGCCAAGAAACTGTAAATGATGATGGTCAGTGAAAGCGAAGCCAGCACAGCGCCCACGATGGCGAGGACGTCACTGATGCGCAGCGCACCGATGCGGCGCGGAGTGTCGGTGTCCCGTTGCTCCTCGACCTCATCATCGAGATCCTCAATGTCGGGCTGAAGCACCTGTCGTTGGCGCACCGTCGGACGGCGCGTGCGAGGGGCCAAGGGTTCGCTGACCGAGGGTGGCTGAAGAGTCGTCGTCATGCGGCTAGCTACTCTGCCCGGAGCGAGACCTGGCCACGATGGCCGAGGCACCAAAGTTGACGACGAGAGTGACGAAGAAGAGGGTGAGTCCGGCAGCCATCAGGGCCGACATGCCAAAGGCTGTGGCCTCACCGTACTTGAGCGCAATCAGCGACGAAATGGAGCTTGCTCCGGACTGGAGAATGTGGGGCTGAATGGCAAAGACCGGCGAAATGATCATGTAAACGGCAATGGTTTCGCCCAGCGCGCGGCCCAAGCCGAGCATGGTACCGCCGATAATGCCACCCACTCCGTAGGGCAAAACGACCGACCGAATCATTCCCCACTTGGTGGCACCGAGACCCAACGCACCCTCGCGTTCACCGACGGGCGCCTGTGAGAACACCTCACGCATGATGGAGGTCATGATGGGCGTAATCATGAGCGCCACAACGATTCCCGCCACAAAGGATGACGCCGTAAAGACGGTATCGCTCGACAGGGGATCATCGGCGTTGAATCCGTCGACCGCAAAGATGGGAATCCAGCCAAATGTCTTGGAAATCCACTTCGCGACGTCGATGATGTTTCCCTGCAGGGAGAAGAACCCCCACAGACCAAAGACCACCGACGGAATGGCGGCCATGAGGTCAACAAGACTGATGAGCGTGCGCTGCAGCTTGCGCGGAGCGTACTCAGAAATGTAGAGGGCGGTTCCGAGCGAAAGGGGAACCGCAATCACAATGGCCACCAGAGCGATGATGAGGGTACCGATCAGAACCGCAGAGATTCCAAAATGATTGGCGTCCGGCTCCCAGGCCTGTGTCCAGACGAAAGAAAAGCCGGCCTTACCGATGGCCTGACCGGCCCGTAAGGCCAAAAAGACGCCGATCGCGGTCATGATAGCCAACACGATGATGCCGCCAGAGCGGGCCACGGTGCGGTAAATAATGTCGCCGCGGTCGCTAATCAGCACCAACTTGCGCGGGGCTTCTAGGGTCACTCGGTGTCCTCGATCGGGGCGGAATGCGTGGTGAGAACGTGCATTCACCGCATATATCTCGAGAAATCTAAATGCCGGGTCTTACGCGAAGGTTAACGGAGAGTAAACCCCACGCTTTTTCTGTTAACTGACGGCGCCCCCTCTGTCGAGGGGGCGCCGTTTTGGTGTGGGTGTGCGGGGGAGGTTACTTCCAGGCCGCGCCGTACTCCCAACCGGTGTAGCCCTCGGCCACGTACTGGCGCGCGTACTCCGAGCCGGTCACCGAGTAGAGCTCGCCGAGCTGACGCTTCTTGTCGAACTCGGTGGCGTCGGGTGCGATGTGAAGCATCGTCGTCATCCAGTAGGAGTAGTTCTGGGCCTTCCAGATGCGGTCGAGAGCATCTTCCTGGTAACTGTCCATGAGCGACTCGGTGCCTTCGTTGAAGAATGCGTTGAGCGCCTGGTTCAGCCACAGCACGTCGGAGAAGGCGAGGTTCATGCCCTTGGCGCCGGTGGGCGGCACGGTGTGAGCGGCGTCGCCGGCGAGGAAGATGCGGTTGTTGCGCAGTCCCGACGCCACGAACGAGCGGAAACGCAGAACGTCCTTGCGGAAGATGGGTCCGCGCTTGAGCTCGACCTTGACGCCGAGCTGGAGCTTGGCCCAGATCTCCTCGTCAGAGACCGAGTTGGGGTCCATGGTGGGGTCGCACTGGAAGTACATGCGCTGCACGTCTGGCGTGCGCGTGGAGATGAGCACGAAGCCCTCTTCGGAGCGCGAGTAGATGAGTTCGTCCGAGCTCATGGGAGCTTCGGTGAGAATGCCGTACCAGGCGAAGGGGTACTCGCGGAAGTAACCGGACGTCTGCGATCCGTTGACCGCGATGCGGGCGATGGATGCCGAGCCGTCGGCGCCGATAACGACATCAGCCGAGATCTCGAACTCTTCACCCGAGGCCGTCTTGCCGACAACCTTGGGGTTGTTGGTGTTTTCGTCGATAATCTTCTCGGCGAGGTGCTCGAACAGCGGCGGGTTGCCCGCGGCGATACGGGCGGCGATGAGGTCAATCAGCACCTCGTGCTGGGGGAACAGGAACACCGACTTGTTGACGAGTTTGGTGAAGTCGAAGCGGTGGCTGCCACCGTCGAAGTCGAAGGTGATGCCGTGGTGTTCGTATTCCTTGTTCATGGCGCGCGAGCTGGCACCGGATCCGACGAGAACCTCGGCAGCGGGCTGCTCGACGATGCCGGCCTTAACCGTTCCCTCGATCTCCTCGCGCGACTTGCCGTCAATCACGATGGAATCGATGCCGGACCGCTGCAGCAGGTGGGCGAGCAGCAGACCCGATGGGCCGGCTCCCATGATGGCGACCTGAGTCTTCATTTGTGTGGCCATGTGTATCTCCTTGATTGGGGACGAGAGTTACCCGTCCAACGTCTCAAAGACAGCCAACCGGGTCGAGCGCGCGGCCTCGACAAAGATTTCATTCAATGGGAAACGAATCTGACGGCGGATGCGGCTTGCCCAATTTCCGCGGCGGCGCGTTTGAGACGTGCGACCGCCTCCGCTTCACGCTCGTTGCCGCGCGGCATGACCACAGAAAGCGCAGCAATGACACCGGAACCGTCTGACACGGGAACGGCGATACCCGTCGACACGCTTTCGATGTATCCCGGAGCAAAGGAGTATCCCCGCTTGCGCACTTCGGCCAGTTTCTTGCGCAGTTCGGTGGGATCCACGATGGTCTCGGGCGAGAGCCGCTTGAGCGGCGAGGAGAGGAAGCGCTCTTGGTAGGCCGGGGGTGCGTAAGCGAGAAGGACGAGACCCGAAGAGGACGCGTTGAGTGGGAGGCGACCGGCGATCTTGGTGATGTTCGCGCCGGCCTGGCGCGCAGAGAGGCGCTCGATGAACAACACTTCGTCTTGCTCAAGAACGGCGAGCTGCGTGTGCTCGCGAATGCCCGCTTGCACTTCCTCCATGAACGGCATGGCGACCTGACGCAGTCCCAGGGCGTTCGATCCGCGCGTGGTGAGCTCCCACAGCCGCATGCCGATGCGAAACCCGCCCTGGTCATCCCGCTCAAGAAACCCGTTGTCCGCCAACTCGTTCATCAGGCGGTGTGCGCTCGAGACGGGTAGGCCGGTTCGTCGCGACACCCCCGACGGTGTCTGAGTGACGCGCGTGGAGTCGAAACTCTCGAGGATGCGCGTGACTCGCGTGATGATGCTGTCGCCCGAGCGTGAATTTGCCACGGGACCAGCATGGCAGGTAGCGGGGGCATTAGTCATTCAATGACAAACAGAGCGCGAGGCCTCAGAGCGCGAGATGGAGCCGCAAGGCCTCGTCGATTTCTTCCATCTCACCATGCGTGACTTCCCCAATGCGGGCACCCAGCCGCTCAAACGAAACCGCGCGCACCTGCTCCGCTTGGGCTTTGGAGTCACGATCCAGGCCGGTCGCCGTCGCAGTTAACAGAACCTGAAAGGGATAGATGCGTTCGACGTTCGACGTTACGGGAACGACAGTGATGACGCCTCGGCCGCTTCGTTCGGCGGCACTATTCGCCCCGTCGTTACTGACCAGAACCGCGGGCCGTTTTTTGTTGGCCTCACCGCTCCGGGCAGGATCAAGGTTGACTAGATAAATCTCGCCACGGTGCATCTATCCGAGTCCATCGCTCGTCGTGACATCCCAGAGGGAACCGTCTTCATCGGCCCATTCTCGCGAGGCGGCATCGTAGGCCGCCTCGAGTCCGCTGGCCCGAAGAAGTCGGACAGCCTTGTGGAGAGCGGCAGATCGCGACGGTAGGCCCTTCGCCTCCGCATATGCATCGAGGAATGTGACATCTTCATCGGGAAGGCTCATGCTGATTTTCATACTTGTATCTTACCTTGTTTACTACTTTGGTATGACCCATGAATGTGAGGACCTGAGGGTCCCTGTCGACGCGGCACGCCACGCCTCCTC
Source organism: Actinomycetota bacterium (assembly GCA_947450345.1). Taxonomy (GTDB): domain Bacteria; phylum Actinomycetota; class Actinomycetes; order Actinomycetales; family Microbacteriaceae; genus UBA963. The sequence goes on along the minus strand of CANFVD010000028.1, from coordinate 4,118 downwards.
CTCGAATCGCATCTTTACGGGTGGGAGATAAACGTTTGATCAAACCAAGAAAACCACTCATAAGCCGAGTCCGTTGAGGAAAATGGCTGAGCGTTGCGGCCCCGGAGTTATTCCGTGCGCTCTTTTTTGAAAAACAATGAATCGTAAAGGGAGGTTGTCGGTTACCTTCGCGCCGCACATGTTGCTCGCGAATGAAATAAGTCCTACCTAATTAATAAAGAGACTGGATCCGCGGTTCGACCAGTTCGCCGGAAACCTAGTGCTCTTGCAACGACTCACTGAGGACTAGTGCCAAAAGTGATGTTTCCCGATGTGTCTTGAACTTTGACGTAAATTGTTGCCGTTGAACTATCGCTGAAGTTGGCAATGCACTCAAAGGTGTTGCCTTCCTTCATGGTTGGAGTTTCAGGGCAGTCGACACTGGTCGGAGCCACGTATGTCTCACCGAGCCAGTCCACCATCTGCTTCTCGACGCCAGCCTTATCGAAGACGATGTTCTGCCCCGTCGAGACTAGAAAGCCCCAAGACGCGAGTGAAATCAATGCGAGTCCGGATAATGTCAATCCAACCCGTGACCTCCGGGCTCCCTCTCCAGCGGTTCGCTGGGCATATCGAACACCGAGTACGCCCCAGATAACGCCTCCGATGCAACACACCAATGCCGGAACTAGCCAAGAAAAAGACAAAACGACAAGATTGCCAGCGATGATGGCGGCAATTCCCAGATAGAGCGAAGCGTTGGCTGCGCGCTGAGATTGCGACTTCGATCCGTCGGTGGCTGTCGGCAACTGGTTTGATGCCGGTGCCGACTTTCCCGCCTCGGCTGGCGAGCTCGAACCACAAGACGAGCAAAACTTTGCACCCTCTTGGATCGGGGTTCCGCACTGGGAACAATACATTTTTAGCTGCCTTCTCTATTAATTGGATTTTCGAATTGTTGCGGGCCTGACTGCAAAGAACGTTCTCACAATGCTCTCTTCAAGCGGGCTAGCCAGATACTTGCATCCCGTAGCAATCAACTGTCAGACCGCTTTCGGGGTCTTCTCCGAGTTGCCCGGGGACAACCGGGTCACCTTGCTGGGCAAGAACCCAAGTATCGCCATATGGCGACGCACGAATGGTCGAAACGGAGTCGCCCGGGCTGGTCGTTGGGCTGAACCCATAGATCCGGTCAGAACCCTCAAACCTTACGAATAAAAAGTACCAACTGTCACCCGCATAGGATGTGCACTGCCCAACGACCTCCTGAGCGTGGCTTTGCGCAAAATCACGCGCCGCGTTCTGTGCAGAAAGTAGGTTCAGGTTCGCAGCATCGGTCGCGGAATCAAGGTTTCCCTTGGCAGTTCTGATTGCTTCGTCGGAGCCTGCACTGAGAAGCGCATTCAGATTTGAAATTGCAGACTGAATTGCTTGGGCATCCGCTGCTGCTCCGGGGTATTCCCCGTTGCTAGAGATGGAGTTATTTGCATTGGTAATGGAGTGCTGGACAAAAGAAAGCAAAGCTTCGTGGTCCTTTTTTGCTTTGTCACCAGCAGCTATACCGCTCACCGTGACGCTAATAACGACGATGAGCACGATGGCAGCCGCCAAAGCACCAATGGAAATCCCAATCCAGCGTTTTCGCTTTGAGCGTTCCGGGACATTTTGAGTTGCCGCTTCGGGAGTTTCTTGGAGCTGCTCCGGGATGGGAGCGCCTTTAGTCCTGGTAGGCGTCTTCTTGCTCGGCGATGACGGCATTTTTGAACCGCAAGACGTGCAGTATGCACTTTGACCCTGCTCAGTTCCGCATTGTGGACAGAACACGACTTTCCCCCCATTTAGTTGTTGAAGTCTTGGGTAGCCCGATGCGACCCTCATCCATAGAATATGACAGTGCAGATATCTGCTCAACGAAAATATGGGGGAATCATGCGATTCACAAAACTTAGAATTCCAATTACTGTTGCCCTCTGGGTGTTCGTCGCACTTCCCATCTTCTGGTTGTCGCAGTGGATTGTGAATTTCGACGGAAGTTCCGCTGACGCAATCACCTATAACACGGTGGGCATTTCTACAAACGTCATTGAAATCGTCGCTTTCGGTATAGCCGCATCAATGTGGACATTCACCAAATTTGGTCGACCAGTCGTCATAGTGGCAATCTCGTTGGTCCTTGCAGTAGAGGTGGGCTACCGGGTGTTTGACTATTTCTGGGCGGTCAACCACGTTCCTGCCGACTACGAACTAGCCAGCAACTATTGGACCTTTGAGGTACCTGTCGCCGATTGGTTTACTGCATCAGAGTTTGGATATACCGGCTTCCAGTTTGTCATGCTCATCGTCGGCGACATTCTTACGCTCGCCATGGTCGCAACATTGGTGTGTGTCATCCTTATGCGCCCGGCAAAGGGGAACGTATCAATTCCCGCTGTCACTGCAACTTCCGCTGTCACTGCCGCAAAAGCAAAGAATATTCAAGTGGGTGCGAAGTTTTGTTCGAAGTGTGGCACGCCGAGACCCGCCTCGGGAGAGTTTTGTCCCAGTTGTGGGACAAGCCTGACCACATGAGCTTTCGAAACTTTTAGACAGACAAGGGCTGTCGTAACTGGGACCATTAGATAGAGACGAATGGAGAACCAGCGCAAGGCCTTGATGATTTTGGTCGGTTCAATATGGTGGTTTGCTTTCGCAAGGCTCGCCACGGACTGTTTATCGACACGTGGAGTCCAACGAACTGGACCCTTTGAAACCCATGAAAAACTAATTTGTATGGCATGCGGAATTGTGTGAGCTTGTTTAAGCGGAGTGATTCACCTTTTTCACACGGTCAGAGATCACGTGATTTTGCGCGGCATCTCAGTGGACCTAATCCCCTACTGGCCTCCGCGCCGCATTGACATGCAATGCGGCGGACCAGCGGGGGCCCAGGATCGAACAAGTTCGAATCCCCGCCATCTCTCCACCGAACGAAAAAACCACCCTCAAGGGGTGGTTCTTCGTTCGGTGGACCTAAGGGGATTCGAACCCCTGACCTTCTCATTGCGAACGAGACGCGCTACCACCTGCGCCATAAATCATCAGAGTTCGTTTGACACAATCCACGTGTGACATAAAGTAACCAGCAACGGCAACTTCCCAGTGTTTACTTGAATTTTTGACCAGCTCACGCGCCAGCGAGCGAGCACAACCAGTTTTGTCAATGCTACTCCGCGAGACTGTCTGCGCCCATATGGGGACCCAAATGGATGGGCTGTGGTGACTTGTGGTGACAGGCGCAAAGACCGAATCCCGGCGACAAACGTTAGGTCAAACCAAGAAAAAACACCCCGAAGTCGAGACTGCTTAGAGAAATGTTGAGCATGGCGACCCTGTAGACCATTCCCTTACTTATCTTGAAAAAAGTGGTTGATAGGGCGGGGTGAACAGTGAGAGTTGGTTGCGTACCGTCTACACGGTCTACATTCTCAGCCGAGTTGGCGCTTGTAGTTTCGCGAATGCTGTTTGCGGAGCGTTCGGAGGCAAATTTGACTCGCTCTTCGAGATGAACTCCAACAATTCGTCCATCCATCCGACTTTACGCAGACAGCGCCTCACAATCTTGGGACCATTAGATAGAGACGAATGGAGAACCAATGCAAGACCTTGACACGCTTTATCGAATCAGTGAAGTGGCGGGCTTCTTAAAGGCATCACGCGCGACCGTTTATCGACACATGGAATCCGGATTACTTGAATCTTTGAAGTGCAGGGGAACTCGCTACGTTTCGCACTCGCAATTGCTGGCGTTCGTGGAGCGCCTCAAGGCATCGCAATGAGTCCAAAATGCCACTGATACTTCGTATTACTGAAAAACAACGGGAACATGAACACGGAAACTCAATCGTTCCTTCTAATAACAGCCGCATCGCAATTGACGATATGAGAACGTCTGCAATTGGTTGGACCACATGACCCTGAAAACAAGCATGAAACGGCTCACACATCTGGTCCGTCACCCGCTCAATCACCACGACCCATAGAAAGTAGCCAAAATGACCCTCGAATTACACGGAGACATGCTCGACCGAATCCGCACATTTATTCCCGTGGCACGGGACACCCATGAGGTCTACTTCGTGGGCAGCTTTAACGCATCGCCG
>CANFVD010000027.1 GCA_947450345.1 Actinomycetota bacterium | reverse complement strand
TAGGAGTAACCAGTCGTTGCATCCCACGTGCCGTTATTCACAGAAATCGTGGCCGCAGTAGCGGTAGTACTCACCCGAGGCGCAAGAACACCACCAACAGACACCCCATTAGCCGCAGGCACCGTAATCACCGGCGCCACACTATTCACCGGATCGCCCGCGGTGTACTGAGTGATCCAGCCGTGATACGTCGAAACTTCGGCGTAGACCCCCGGGTAGGGCGCCGTTGCGCACCCCGATCCAAAACTCGTGATGCCCGCGAGCGTCCAGGTGCCGCCCAACTGAACAGCGAGCGGTCCTCCGCTGTCACCCTGACATGTGTCGGACGTGAACCCGGCGTTGGAGGCGCAGAGCATGTTCGTCGCGTTGATGGAGCCACCGTAGGGAATATTGCACGAGGCGTCACTCACGATGGAAACGGTGGCCTTGCGCAGTTCAGTGGGAAAACTCTCGTTCGGATACGCGGTGTTCCCCCAACCCGTAATGAGAGCAGAGGTGCCTGCCGGAACCGTGGAGCTGGCCAAGGGTAAGGTTTCGATGCTGCCCGCACTGAGCGTCACCGGGCTCGAGAGCTGGATGAGGGCGACATCGTTGTTTTTCGTGACGTCATCGTAGTTGGGGTGAACCACGATGCGGCTGGTCGCGACGGCACGGCTCGCCCCCGATGTTCTCAGGGTGTCATATCCGACCAAAATCTTGAGCTGAGCGGGGGTGAGAGCGGGGTCGATGCAGTGCGCTGCCGTGGCCACCCAGTCCCGCTCAATCAGCGTGCCGCCACAAAACTGCCCCTGATACTCGCTCGAAGCACTCGCCGAGATGAGCGCCACCTGCCAAGGAGCATCCGCGATGGTGGCAGGTGTGCCACCGACAATTTTGGGAGTGACACCTAATCCTGACTTTGCCGTAGCCGATGTCGGCGCGACTCCAGGAATGTCCGTGGCTGCGGGTGCCGGAAGCGATGATGGGAATGGCGAAGGAGTGGGTGTTGGCGATGGAACAGGTGCCGGCGAGGTCGCAGTCGGCGAGGGAATCGGCGTCGTCGCCGAAGCCAAAGGTTCGAGAGCCTCGGCGTTCGCACCGGCAGGCATGCTGACAAATCCCGCGACGAGAACACTCGACAACAGACCGCTGAGCAGTCCGAAGAGTCGCCTATTGCGCCACATCGAATATCCCCCTGAAAGATAAACGCTCTAAACGTGAGAGCGCCGTTTTTTAGTCTAACGAGATAAGCCGGCATCGAAAATGTCTGGGGGTCATTCTCAGGGTAAAGAATTGTCCAATTTTTTCTGGCGGGTCGAAAGACCCCAACGGAAAAGGACCCCGCCCAACCGGGCGAGGTCCCTCTCAAGCGCAGCCATACGGCTGAACGCTGCGACTAGTTGTAGTTGGAGAAGTCGTCTGAGCTGAACGACTCGAAGTCGACGAAACTCAGGTCGCCCTCGGTGTACTCGGCGTCATTGGCAAAGATGCGGTTGGGGTACCGCTCCGCCTTGGCCTCGTCGGTGGGTTCCGCGGTGTAGTTGCGGAAGCGCGACAGACCGGTTCCGGCCGGGATCAGCTTTCCAATGATTACGTTCTCCTTGAGGCCAACCAGCGGGTCGGACTTGCCATCCATGGCGGCCTGCGTGAGAACACGCGTGGTCTCCTGGAACGACGCGGCCGACAGCCACGAGTCGGTAGCCAGCGAGGCCTTGGTGATACCCATGACTTCCTGACGACCCTGAGCGGTCTTCTTGCCTTCGCTCAGTGCCTTGCGGTTGACGTCGGTGTAGTGCGTGCGCTCCACAACCTCACCGGGCAGCAGGTCGGTCTCGCCGTGGTCAACCACGGTGACCTTGCGCAGCATCTGCCGCACAATGACCTCGATGTGCTTGTCGTGAATGGGCACACCCTGCGAACGGTAAACGCCCTGCACGCCACCCACGAGGTGCTTCTGCACCGCGCGAACGCCCTGCACGCGAAGCACGTCCTTGGGGTCAACCGTACCGGTCTGCAACTGCTGACCGAGTTCAACGTGGTCGCCGTCGTTCACCAACAGGTTGGAACGCTTGAGCACGTTGTAGACAACAGGCTCGTCACCGTTGTCGGGCGTGAGAATGACCTTACGGGTCTTCTCCGTCTCCTCAATGGTGATGCGGCCAGCGGCCTCAGCGATCGGCGATGCACCCTTGGGCGTGCGCGCCTCAAACAGCTCCTGCACGCGGGGCAGACCCTGTGTGATGTCGTCTGCCGAAGCCGAACCACCCGTGTGGAAGGTACGCATGGTCAGCTGGGTTCCGGGCTCACCGATCGACTGAGCCGCAATGATTCCCACGGCCTCACCGATGTCAACGAGCTTTCCGGTTGCAAGCGAACGGCCGTAGCACGCCGCACACACACCGGCGGCAGACTCACACGTGAGCACCGAACGCACCTTGACCTCGGTCACGCCAGCGGCGATGAGGTTCTCGATGACAACGTCACCCGCGTCTTCGCCCGCCTTGGCAACAACCTTGCCCTTGGCATCCTTGGCGTCTTCCGACAGCGTGCGCGTGAACACGGAGTTCTCCACGCCCTTGTCGCGCACCAGCACGCCGGCGGCGTCGGCCACAGCGATGGGCATGTCGAGTCCCTTGGTGGTGCCACAGTCGTCTTCACGAATGATGACATCCTGCGCCACGTCAACGAGACGACGCGTGAGGTAACCCGAGTCGGCAGTGCGGAGAGCCGTGTCGGCCAGGCCCTTGCGGGCACCGTGCGTAGCGATGAAGTACTCGAGAACCGACAGGCCCTCGCGGTAGCTCGAGATGATCGGGCGAGGAATGATCTCACCCTTCGGGTTGTTCACGAGGCCTCGCATACCGGCGATGTTGCGCACCTGCAGCCAGTTACCACGAGCACCCGACGTGACCATGCGGTTGATGGTGTTGTCCTTGGGGAAGAACGCCTTCATCGCATCGGCAACCTTCTCGGTTGCTTCGGTCCAGATCTTGATGAGCTCCTGGCGACGCTCGGTGTCGGTGATGAGTCCCTTTTCGAACTCGCCCTGCACCTTGGCGGCCAGCTTCTCGTACTTGGCAACGATCTCGCGCTTGTCCGGCGGCGTAAGAACGTCGCTGAGGGCAACCGTAACTCCCGAGCGCGTGGCCCAGTAGAAACCGAGGTCCTTGATGTTGTCGAGAGTGGCAGCAACCTCGGTCTTGCTAAAGCGCTCGGCGAGGTCGTTCACGATCTGCGAGATGAGGCCTTTGTCGGCCGTCTCGAACACGAAGGGGTACTTCTCGGGAAGGGCCTCGTTGAAGAGAGCCTGACCCAGCGAGCACTCGACGATAACCGGGCCGGTTCCACTGTAACCCTCGGGGCCGGTTCCTTCGGCGAACGTCACGTTCTCGAGGCGAATCTTGACCTTGGCGTTGAGGTCGAGAACGATTTCTTTCTTGTCGTCCTCACCCTTCTTGCCCTTGGCCCACACGCGCGAGTCGAAAGCGTTGATGGCTTCGGCAACCGAGGAGAAGGCACGACCCTCACCCGCAGCACCCTCCTTGAGGGTGGTGAGGTGGTGCAGACCAATGATCATGTCCTGCGTGGGCAGAGTCACGGGGCGACCATCAGACGGCTTGAGGATGTTGTTCGAGGCGAGCATAAGCACGCGTGCCTCTGCCTGAGCCTCCACCGACAGGGGAAGGTGCACAGCCATCTGGTCACCGTCGAAGTCGGCGTTGAACGCAGCACACACGAGGGGGTGAAGCTGGATGGCCTTACCCTCCACGAGCTGAGGCTCGAACGCCTGGATTCCGAGACGGTGAAGCGTGGGTGCGCGGTTGAGCAGCACCGGACGCTCGCGAATGATCTCTTCGAGAACGTCCCACACCGGTCCGCGGCTGCGCTCCACCATGCGCTTGGCGCTCTTGATGTTCTGTGCGTGCTGCAGCTCCATGAGGCGCTTGATCACGAACGGCTTGAACAGCTCGAGAGCCATCTGCTTGGGCAGACCACACTGGTGCAGCTTGAGCTGCGGGCCCACCACGATGACCGAACGGCCCGAGTAGTCCACGCGCTTTCCGAGCAGGTTCTGACGGAAACGACCCTGCTTACCCTTGAGCATGTCGCTCAGAGACTTGAGGGCGCGGTTACCGGTACCGGTCACGGGACGACCACGGCGACCGTTGTCGAACAGTGCGTCAACGGCCTCCTGCAGCATGCGCTTCTCGTTGTTCACGATGATCTCGGGAGCACCGAGGTCAAGCAGACGACGCAGACGGTTGTTGCGGTTGATCACACGACGGTAGAGGTCGTTGAGGTCGGAGGTGGCAAAGCGGCCACCGTCGAGCTGAACCATGGGGCGAAGCTCCGGCGGAATCACCGGGACAACGTCGAGCACCATTGCGGCGGGCGAGGTGTCGTTCGTGAGGAACGAGCTCACCACCTTGAGGCGCTTGATGGCGCGGATCTTGCGCTGGCCCTTGCCCTCTTCGATCTCAACGCGAAGCTTGACGGCTTCGGCAGCGAGGTCGAAGTCGATCAGGCGACGCTTGATCGCCTCGGCACCCATGTGGGCTTCGAAGTACAGACCGAAGCGGTCCTGAAGCTCAGCGAAGATGGCGTCTTCGGGCTTGAGGTCGCCCACCTTGAGGTTGCGGAAGTCATCCCACACGCGCTCGAGACGAGCAATCTCGTCGTCGGCGCCCTTGCGGATCTGACCCATTTCCTTCTCGGCGGAGTCCTTGGCACGACGCTTCTGCTCCGACTTGGCGCCTTCGGCCTCGAGTGCTTCGAGATCGGTCTCGAGGCGCTTCATGCGCTCCTCGACGGCCTTGTCGCGACGGTCAGCCAGGGTCTTGAGCTCGAGCAGAAGCTCCTTCTCAAGTCCGGGCATGTCCTGGTGGCGACCGTCTTCGTCGATCTCAATCACCATGTAGGCAGCGAAGTAGATGACCTTCTCGAGGTCCTTGGGTGCCATGTCGAGCAGGTAACCGAGGCGGCTGGGCACACCCTTGAAGTACCAGATGTGCGTGACCGGAGCGGCCAGCTCGATGTGACCCATGCGCTCGCGTCGCACGGAGGACTTGGTGACCTCCACGCCACAGCGCTCACACACGATGCCCTTAAAGCGGACGCGCTTGTACTTACCGCACGAGCACTCCCAGTCGCGCGAGGGACCAAAGATCTGTTCGCCGAACAGACCGTCCTTCTCGGGCTTGAGGGTGCGGTAGTTGATGGTTTCCGGCTTCTTGACCTCACCGAACGACCAACGACGAATGTCGTCGGCGGTGGCGAGACCAATGCGGAGCTGTTCGAAACTGGTTGCGTCGAGCACGTTTACTCTTTTCCTCTAACTCTTCTGAATCTCGCGCTTAGATCTCGTCGATCGACGTGGTCTCGAAGCGGGTGGAAATGTTGATGCCGAGCTCGCTCGCAGCGCGGTCAGCCTCGTCGTCGTTGTCGCGCAACGAGACCGGCTCGCCGGCTCCGTTGAGCACCTCAACGTTGAGACACAGCGACTGCATCTCTTTCATGAGCACCTTGAACGACTCGGGAATACCCGGCTCCTGGATGTTCTCGCCCTTGACGATGGCTTCGTAGACCTTGACGCGGCCCACGATGTCATCCGACTTGATGGTGAGGAGTTCCTGAAGGGCGTAGGCGGCACCGTATGCCTCGAGTGCCCACACCTCCATCTCACCAAAGCGCTGTCCACCGAACTGTGCCTTACCACCCAGCGGCTGCTGCGTGATCATGGAGTACGGACCTGTCGAACGCGCGTGGATCTTGTCGTCGACAAGGTGGTGCAGCTTGAGGATGTACATGTAGCCGACCGAGATGGGGCGGGGGAACGGCTCACCGGAACGACCGTCGAACAGCTCGGCCTTTCCGCTCTTGTCGATGAGGCGGTCGCCGTCACGCGTGAGCGTGGTGGAGTCGAGCAGGCCTTCGATTTCTTCCTCGAGGGCACCGTCGAATACGGGGGTGGCCACCTTCGTGCCGGGCTCGGCCGAACGGGCAGCCTCAGGAAGCGTGGCGGCCCACTTGGGTGTGCCGTCAACGTTCCAACCCTGCTTGGCAATCCAGCCGAGGTGCGTTTCGAGCACCTGACCGAAGTTCATGCGACCGGGGATACCCAGTGGGTTGAGCACCACGTCAACAGCGGTACCGTCTGCCAGGAAGGGCATGTCTTCAACGGGAAGGATCTTGGCGATAACACCCTTGTTTCCGTGACGACCAGCGAGCTTGTCACCTTCGGTGATCTTGCGCTTCTGGGCGATGTACACGGTCACGCGCTGGTTGACACCAGAGCCGAGCTCGTCTTCTTCCTTCTCGGCGTCGAACACCTTGACGTCGATGATTGTTCCGGCCTCACCGTGAGGAACCTTGAGCGACGTGTCGCGCACCTCGCGGCTCTTCTCGTTGAAGATGGCGCGCAGCAGGCGCTCCTCGGCCGACAGCTCGGTCTCACCCTTGGGCGTGACCTTGCCGACGAGGATGTCGCCGGGGCGAACCTCGGCACCGATACGGATGATGCCGCGCTCGTCGAGGTTAGCGATCAGCTCGGGCGAGACGTTGGGCAAGTCGCGCGTGATCTCTTCTTTACCGAGCTTGGTGTCGCGCGCATCGACCTCGTACTCCTCGATGTGAATAGAGGTGAGCACGTCGTCCTGCACGAGACGCTGGCTGAGAATGATGGCGTCCTCGAAGTTGTGACCCTCCCACGGCATGAATGCCACGAGGAGGTTCTTACCCAGAGCGAGCTCGCCATCTTCCGTGGCGGGACCGTCGGCCAGAACCTGACCGGCAGCAACCTTGTCGCCCTCGCTCACAATGACGCGGTGGTTGTAGCTCGTGCCCTGGTTGCTGCGCTCAAACTTGCGCAGCGGGTACTCGCGAGAACCGCCCTCGTCCTGCATCACGATGACGTGGCTTGCGGACACCTCGGTGACCACACCGGCCTTGTCGGCAAAGACAACGTCGCCGGCGTCGAACGCCGCGTAGCTCTCCATGCCGGTACCCACGAGAGGCGCCTCCGACTTGATGAGCGGAACGGCCTGACGCTGCATGTTGGCACCCATGAGGGCGCGGTTGGCATCGTCGTGCTCGAGGAACGGGATGAGCGACGTCGCAACCGACACCATCTGGCGCGGCGAGACATCCATGTAGTCCACGTCGGTGGCGAGAACGAGGTCAACCTCGCCGCCCTTCTTACGAACCAGAACGCGGTCTTCAGCGAAGTGCTGCTTGTCGGCAGTCACTGCTGCGTTGGCCTGAGCCACCACGTGCTCGTCTTCCTGAGAAGCCGTGAGGTAATCGATCTTGTCGGTGATCTTTCCGTTGACCACACGACGGTACGGCGTCTCAATGAAACCGAATGCGTTGATGCGGGCGAACGAAGCGAGCGAACCGATCAGACCAATGTTGGGGCCTTCCGGAGTTTCAATGGGGCACATGCGGCCGTAGTGCGACGAGTGAACGTCACGCACGTCAACACCGGCACGCTCACGCGACAGACCACCGGGGCCGAGCGCCGAGAGACGACGCTTGTGCGTGAGTCCGGCGAGCGGGTTGTTCTGGTCCATGAACTGCGAGAGCTGGCTGGTACCGAAGAACTCCTTGATAGCTGCCACGACGGGACGCACGTTGATGAGCGTCTGCGGCGTGATGGCCTCAATGTCTTGCGTGGTCATGCGCTCGCGCACCACACGCTCCATACGGCTGAGGCCGGTGCGCACCTGGTTCTGGATGAGCTCACCCACGGCGCGAATACGACGGTTACCGAAGTGGTCGATGTCGTCGACGGTCAACGGGATTTCGGCCTTCTTGCCGTCGCGCAGACCGGCAATCTTGACCTCGCCGCGCGAGAGCAGATCCTGGTCGGCGGCGTGCATCGTCACGAGGTACTTGATCGTGGCAACGATGTCGGCCACGTTGAGCACCGACTCGCTCAGGGGCAGGTCGAGACCCAGCTTCTGGTTGAGCTTGTAACGGCCCACCTTGGCGAGGTCGTAGCGCTTGGAGTTGAAGTAGTAGTTCTCCAGGAGCACGCGTGCGGCTTCCGCAGCAACCTGCTCTCCGGGACGCAGCTTGCGGTAGATGTCCTTGAGGGCTTCTTCCTTGGTGAGGATGTTGTCCTTCTCGAGCGTGAGCTCGATCGACTCGAAGCCGGCGAACTCCTTGCGAATGTCTTCGGCGGTGAGGCCGAGAGCCTTGAGGAAGACGGTGACTGACTGCTTGCGCTTGCGGTCGATACGCACGCCCACCTGGTCGCGCTTGTCAATCTCGAACTCGAGCCAGGCTCCACGACTAGGAATCATGCGGGCCGAGAAGATGTCCTTGTCAGACGTCTTGTCGCTCACGCGCTCGAAGTACACACCGGGGCTACGCACCAGCTGCGACACCACGACACGCTCGGTGCCGTTGATGACGAAGGTGCCCTTTTCGGTCATCAGGGGGAAGTCACCCATGAAGACGGTCTGGGTCTTGATCTCACCCGTGTTGTGGTTCATGAACTCCGCTTCGACGTACAGCGGGGCGGCGTAGGTCTTGCCGCGCTCCTTGCACTGGTCGAGCGTGTACTTCTCTTCTTCGAGGTAAGGGTTCGTGAACGAGAGCTGCATCGTCTCATCGAGGTTCTCGATGGGCGAGATCTCTTCGAAAATCTCCTCGAGGCCGGTGCGAGACGGCAGGTCTTGACGACCCTCCTTCTCGGCCTGGGCAACACGCTGCTGCCACTCCTCGTTGCCGACGAGCCACGCAAAGGACTCGGTCTGCAAATCAAGCAGATCCGGCACCTTGAGGGTGTCGGTGATTTTGGCGAACGAAAGTCGCGAAGAATCGCGACCGCTCTTAGTGGACTTGGAACCGTTGCGCGCAGCAGCCAAGGTTTTTCCTCCGCGGGCCCGTGAGAGCCATCAAGTGTCGGTAGTGAGGGATAAAGCGCAAGAAGACACAGCAAAATCAACCATGGGTGGTGTCTTTACCAGCCCTGGTTGAGAGCCGCCGCACCGACCGACATATGAAGGCACGACAAAACTTCAAGCGCAAAGTACAAGCATAGAACCGTTATGCAATTGTGTCCAGTCCTTAATGTTCAAAACCTGTTCTGGATGCCCTCAAACTGCTATGGGTGAGGACGTGCCAGGTCCCGTGCGCGCGGGGTTACTACGCCACGTGCGCCGGTAGTCTGAACGAGTGACTGGCCCGCTGACCCGCCGACTCGGTGCGTCCGGCGTGATTGCCACAATTGAGCCCGATCCGTTTCAGGCCGGGGCCTACATTCTCGACGTGGACGGCACGCCCCAGTCGCACATCTTTCCCGAGCACCCCGAGGAACTGTTCTTTGAGTACATCCGGCGCATGGGGCACGTGATCGATGTCGCTGCCCCCGCGGGCGAGGCCATCACGGCCATCCATCTGGGTGCCGGCGCACTCACGCTGCCGCGCTACATCGAGGCCACGCGCCCCGGGTCGCGTCAACAGGTGATTGACATCGACCGTGACCTCGTCGACTTTGTGCGCGAGACGTTCCCGCTGCCCGCCCGTGCGTCAATTCGCCTCCGGTACGGCGATGCGCGTGAGGTGATCAATAAGCTTCCGGCCGGCCTGAAGGCCAGCGCCGACGTGATCACCGTCGACATTTTCGCCGGGGCCCGCACGCCCGCGCACGTCACCACCGTCGAGTTCTTCACCGAGGTCGCCGCTCTGCTCGCCCCCACTGGCGTTGTGATTGTCAACATCGCGGATGGGCCCGGGCTCGCCTACGCCCGCGCACAGGTGGCCACCGTGGCGCACGTCTTCGGGCACGTGGGAGTGATGGCCGAGGCGCAGGTGCTCAAGGGGCGTCGCTTCGGCAATCTTGTTCTCGTGGCATCGAATCGACCGGACGTGCTCGACGAACTCCCCCGCCTGATGGCGCGCGGACCGCATCCGGCGAGTTCGGTGTCGGGCTCGGACCTGACCCGCTTCATCGGAGGTGCGCTGCTCACCACTGACGCCACGGCCGTGCCCTCCCCCACCCCGCAGAAGACCATCTTTCAGATGGCCAAAAAGAGCTGATGGCCGATCTCGCTCGGGTGGAGAAGTGGGCCGATGCCCTGATCCGCCTGCACCTTGACGAGAGCGTGTGGAGTTTTCGCTTCGACCACGCGCGCACTCGCGCCGGTCTGTGCGACTTTCGCAGCCACACCATCAGCGTCTCGCGACACCTCGCCGCCCGCTACGAGGACGACGAGATTCATCAGGTGTTGCTGCACGAAGTGGCTCATGCACTGGCCGGCATGGGCGCGGGCCACGGAGCGAAGTGGCGCTCGATTGCGAAAGACCTGGGCTACGACGGAAAGCGCACGCACGACGGCAGTGTGGCGAAGGAACTCGCCCCCTGGCTGGGCGTGTGTCCGGCGGGACACGAGCACTATCGCTTCCGCGCACCCACGCGTCCGCTCGCCTGCGGCGCCTGCGGGCGGGGCTTCTCGCGCGCCAACCTCATCACGTGGAGCAAACGCGACGTAATCTAGGAGTGAGACAAAAAGGAAGGTCGTGGGAAACGTGTTCGTCTTCCTCCGCTTCACGCTAGACACCACCCCCGATGCCGCGTGGGACGCGCTGCAATCGCCGGCCGTTTTTCGCAAAGCATCAGCGCCGCTCATTCGCGTGCGCTCGCTCGAAAAGGGTGGCTTCCCCGAACGCTGGAGTGAGGGCACACCCCACGACGTGAGCCTGAGCCTCTTGGGCATCTTCCCCATCGGCCACCAGCGCATCCTCGTGTCGTTCACCGAGCGCCCCGGCGGCGTGCGCATGATCGTGGACAAGGGAGCTGGCCTCTCGGGATTCCTTCGCGTCATGCCCAAGTGGGATCACCGCATGGCCGTGTCGGCTACCAACGACGGTCGCACTCTTTATCGCGATCGTCTGGCCGTGCGCGCCGGTCTGCTCACCCCATTCGTGTGGATTTCGATGTGGGCCTTTTGGCAGGTGCGCGGGTCACGCCTCAAGAAGTTGGCGCGCAGTTGGCGCGAGCCGCACACGTCACAGGTGCCACACACCGACTAGTCCCAGAACACTGTCTCGGCGCAACGCAAAAGCCACGCAACCGAAGCTGCGTGGCTTTTGACTAAAGCGACTATTCGCCCTGGGCGTCGGTCTCGTCGAGCGACACCATGGCGTCGGAAGACGAGAGGGCACGAAGCTCGAGCGCAAACTCGTCAACGATTCGGCGCTGCTCCTCGAGCAGAGTGAGACGCGACTCGGTGTCGGCCAACAGCTCGCCGTTGTGCTCGGTAAAGCGAACAGTGAGCTGCTCGGCCCGAGCGCGGGCACGCGTGATGGTGTTAGCCGCGGCGTTACGAGCTGCCTGAAGAATGTCCTCAGCGCGCGAACGCGACTGGCTGAGGTATTCCTCGGCCTGCGCGCTGAGCTCGCCGGCCTGGTTAGTCGACACGGCGAGACGCTCACTGGACTCTTCGGTGATGCGCTGCACGTGAGCAATAGCCTCTTCGTGCAGAGCGAGGCGCTCGCGCTCGGCATCGATCTGAGCAACCTTGATCTCGCGCTCAATACGAAGCTGCTCGCGCTCGGCCATCTGGCGAAGCGTGGAGAGCTCGGTCTTGACGTCTTCGGTCTCCTGGTGAACTCGCGAACGAATCTCGGAAGCCTCACGCTCGGCCTCGGCGATGATGGCAGCCGACTTGCGCTGCGCAATCTCAATCGAGGTGCGGGCTTCGGCGTTGCGCGCATCGGCCTGGATGGTCAGCTCGGTGACACGACGCTCGGTGTCAACGCGAAGTTCTTCGGCGCGGGCATCCGCCTCAGCAACGGCCCGTTCGGCCTTGAGGCGAGCACTTCGCGTAACCTGTTCGGCCTCGGCACGAGCACTCTCGCGGAGAACGCGAGCTTCGGCCGTGGCATCCTTGACCATCTTGTCGGCCTGCTCTTCGGCAACACGCAGGGTGTGCTCGAAGGCCGAACCGAGGTCGGCGAACGTGGGCTTGGAGTTGGCGCGCTTGAGGACACCGTTGAGGTCATTGAGCTCACGCGTGAGACGCTCAACGGTCTTTTCGGCCGTGGAGCGATCGGCCTCAAGCTGCTCGACTTTGCTGGTGGCGTCAGAGATGGCGTTCAACACCTCGTCGCGATCGTAACCACGGCGCGCGGTGCGGAAAGAGCGAATGTCAACCATGATTAGTTCTCCTCAGCGTCGAACGAGATCGACTCAGTGGCTATGGGGGCATCGGTGACAAGCATGGCCCGCACGTCGTGCGCGAACGCGTTGACGCTGACGCGCTGCTCCTCAAGTTCTTCGAGGCGCGACACCGCTCCATCGAGCAGCCCCTGAGCGTGCTCGTACATGCGGTGGGTCAGACCTTCAGCACGGGCATCGGCACGAGCAACGAGGCCGTCCGCGGTCTCCTGTGCGTGCTGAACCAAGGCATCTCCGTCTTGACGAGCCTTGACCAAGAAGAGCTCGGCTTCGCGAACAACGTCAGCACCCTGCTCGTCGGCATCCAGAACCTGCTTGTTGGCTTCCTTCGAAATATCGGCAATGTAGGTAGCCGACTGCTCGCTGAGGCGACGCGTGTCGCGCTCGGCCTTCTCCTGAGATGCTTCAATCTCGCGCTGGATGCGCTGCTGCTCGCGCTCGTTGAGCTGGCGCAGTGTGGCCATCTCCGAGCGGGCGTCTTCGGTTTCTTTCTGAACCTGCGCGGCAACGGCTACAGCCTGCTCGTCAGCCTGCTCGAGAATGCGCTCACCCTGGACGCGCGACTCTTCGAGAGCAACCTTGGCTTCTTCGAGCTTGCGCTCGGCATCGGCCATGGCCATGGCCGACTTGCGCTCGCTCTCCGACTTGATTGCGGAAACACGCGCCGCCGACTCGGAGTTGAGCTTCTCGGCGTGACGCTGGGCCGATGAGATAACCTCGTCTGCTTCGGCCTTGGCGGCATCGCGGGCGATGTTTGCCTCGGCGGTGGCATCGGAGATGAGCTTGCCGGCCTGTTCCTCGGCCACGCGGAGGGTCTGCTCGAAAGCGGCACCCAGGTCGGAGAACGACGGCTTGGCGTTGGCGCGCTTCAGTGCGCTGCGCACCTCGTTGAGTTCACGAGTGATGCGCTCAATGGCCTGATCGGATTCTTCACGCTCACGCTCGGCACGCGAAATGCGGCTCGTGAGTTCTGTGAAGGCGCGATCGACGTCTTCGGGCTCATAGCCCGACCGGCTCGACCGGAACGAAGGGGAGTCTGCCACGGGAATCTTTCCTTGCGGTTAGAGCGAAAAACCGGACCAACCAGTAGTTCGCGAAATCACGAGAATAACAAGGGAGGAGACACACGTCTCCGCGAACGAGTCTAAGGGATAAATCGAAGGTTTCGCTAGTTGAGTCTGCCCACAGAAGCAAGGGCGGCGCGCAGTAAAACCCCTCTTCCGCCCTCCATTTCGCTCGTGACCGCATCCGCAAGCGCTTCTTCGGGGGTTAACCACGTCACTTCGAGGGCATCTTGGCGCGGTTCGCAGGTTCCCGTGACGGGCACAACGAAGGCCAACGACACCGCGTGTTGGCGGTCATCCGTGAATTGAGACCGGCCGGGCTCCGGGAAATACTCGGCCACCGAGAAGGGATGCGCGCTTGCTGGAAGCAGCGGGAAGGCCATGGGGCCAAGGTCTTTCTCGATGTGGCGAAAGAGGGCTTCGCGAACGGTTTCGCCGTGCATCACGCGTCCCGAGACGATCGTGCGGGTGATCGAGCCGGTTTTCGTGGCGCGCAGCAGAAGGCCCACGTCGGTGACGCGACCCAGGCCGTCGACATGAACCGGCACGGCCTCCACGTACAGCAAGGGAAGCCGAAGGCGGATGGCGGCCAACTCGTCGTCGCCCAGCCATCCCGAATTGGGGTCGGGGGTGCGCACGCTCATGTGTTCATCATACGAACGCGGGTCACAAATGCGCACGCCACGAGTTCACCGAGGTGCCAGCTGCGGTTTCGTCAGGAGCCTGAACGCCCCAACCGTTGTCGATACCTTCGGCAGTCGAGATCCCTGCGGAAATGTCGGTTCCGTCAAGCGTCCCTGGGGAATTGCCCAAGGTGCTGTTTAACGAAGTATGTTAAGGATGCTGCAGGGTCATTGACGACACAGCGCCTTCGACCGCCCGAAAGGACCCCATGAAGAACTCATTCACGCTTCTTGCCGCTGCGATTGTGAGCGTGGGCTTGCTTTCCGGCTGTGTCGCCCAGACTCCGATTACTCCCACAGGATCAGCCGTGCCGGAAATCGGTGCTGACCGAGCTGCCTCAAAGTGGTTCGTTAAAGATACGTCCGTGTGCTTTTTCAACCTCAATCAGACCGGCTCGGTCAACATCTTTTTTGGCACGAAAATGTACCCCATCGACTACTACACAAATGGGAACATGTCGTCCCCTGCAGGTAGGGGCGGTCCCGTTGCCCTCGAGCGGTCCATGGGGTGGGTCTGCACCGATACGCGGACTGCGGACACGTGGGACGTTCCCGGGTCTGTCGACATTCTCACGACCGTGACGTTCCCGAACGGGCGAAAGACCACTTTTGGTTTTGCTAACCCGTCCCTGTCATCCCCTAAATTTTACCCGGCCAACGAAAATGCAAGCCAGGGTCCGGGCGCTGGGCAGTCCTACAGCATTCCGGAGGAAACCACATACTCGTGCAGCATGTTGGAATATGACTTCACCGTGAAGCGGCGGGCCGACGACGATTACAAGAACTGGGCCGTTGAATTCGGAGGCGAGAGCGAAATAACCGATGACTTCGACGATCAGGTATGTCAGCCGTAATGAACACGGGAAAAGAGAAAAACATGCTCGCAGTGCGTCGACCAGCCCTGGCGCTCCTCGCCCTGACCGCTTGTGTGGCTGTGCTCGCCGGTTGCTCGGCTGGAGATCCACTTCCCACCAGCTCCCCCGCCGTGTCCCAGCGAGACTCGGGGGTCCTGGGGGTTCGCATTTGTGTCGTGAACAAGACGCCCAAGAAGGCACGGATTGAGTGGCTGACGTTCGATAAGGCCGACGCGCACCCGATAATTTTTTTGAACGCGGGAGAAACCACATGTGCCGAGGGTTGGCAGACGTCCCTTTTGGAAGATGATGTGACCCTGAAGGTCACGTGGCCCGATAAGCTGTCGCAGATTTTTACGGCCTGGAACCAATCAATCGGTGAGCCTCAGGTTCGCGTCGATGCCTCGAAACAGTCCGCGGCTGAAGCATGCGGTTTCGAATCCGGCGCAGTAAGCACCTTGGTGGTGTGCTCAGACGGATATGGCATCAACGAATCGCGCCACTACCCCGCTTACGATTACCACGAGACGACTCTGGTGCGCATCGGCGATAGCGAGCGAAACAAAGAATTCGTAATGACCCTCGTCAAGTAAGCAGGCGGTCCCGGTGGGAGCCGTCGGCAGTCCACAGGACTGCCTCCTCCCAAATCCCAGCACCATTACTCCCAAGCAAAAAGTAAGACCCCTCGGAAAGAGGGGTCTTACTTTTTGGCGGTCCCGGTGGGATTTGACGCCCCACTCGCGACACCCCCTCGCACAGGCACGCTGTGCTCGGCGCGAGCGTGGGCCCAGCAGGTTCACCAACACCTACCAGAGCACAAAAGAAGAACGCCCCACACAAGGTGGGGCGTTCTTCTTTGGCGGTCCCGGTGGGATTTGAACCCACGGTGCGCTTTCACGCACACAACTTTTCGAGAGTTGCACCTTCGGCCGCTCGGACACGGAACCGTGGACAAGTTTACGCGAGGGCACCGGGTTGGGGCTAATCGCGGGCACAACTACCGGGCACTGTCGGTGCACGCACGTAAAGTGAACATCATGGCCAAGACCTCCACCCCCGGATTCCGTTGCGTTGAGTGCGGTTGGACGAGCGTCAAATTTGCCGGCCAGTGCGGGGAGTGCCAGCAGTACGGCACCGTCACGAGCGTGGGCGAGCAAACCGGCATCACCACGCGGGTCACGGCAACGCCAGTGGGTGGCGATCGACAGGCCGTTCCCATCACCCAAGCCTCCGGAAATGAGCTCACACACCGACCCACAGGCATTGGCGAATTTGATCGGGTGCTCGGCGGGGGCATCGTGGCAGGTGCTGCCATCCTGCTCTCGGGTGAACCGGGCGTGGGCAAGTCAACACTTTTACTCGAGGTGGCGTCGCGCGCTGCGGCCGGTGGCCAGCGCGTGCTCTATGTGAGCGCCGAGGAATCGGTGAATCAAGTGCGCATGCGCGCCATCCGTACCGGCGCCCTGCACGACAACCTCTTTGTGGCCGCCGAGACTGACCTGTCGTTCATCCTCGGTCAAGTACAGGCCATCAAACCCGACCTGCTCATCGTTGACTCGGTGCAGACCGTTGCCAGCTCAGCCGTCGACGGACTCGCCGGCGGACCCAGCCAGGTGCGCGAAGTTGCCACCGCCCTGCTGCGCACGTGTAAAGAGTCAGCCCTGCCGCTCATTCTCGTAGGACACGTGACCAAAGACGGCAGCATTGCCGGCCCGCGCATGCTCGAACACCTCGTGGATGTGGTGTGCCACTTTGAGGGTGATCGGCAAACCGCGCTGCGATTTGTGCGCTCGCTCAAGAACCGCTTTGGCCCTACCGACGAGGTCGGCTGCTTCGAGATGACCGGCGACGGCATTGCCGAAGTGCCCGACCCCAGCGGGCTCTTTCTCTCGCGCTCACAACATGCCGTGAGTGGTACCTGCGTCACGGTGGCCATGGAGGGGCGTCGCGCCCTGCCGGTTGAAATCCAGGCGCTCGTTGTGCCCACGTCGGCCCCTAACCCGCGGCGCGTCACGAACGGTGTGGACTCATCGCGCGTGGCCATGATTCTCGCCGTTCTCGAGCGGCGCGCGCGGCTCACCCTGAGCGATAAAGACGTCTACGTGTCGACCGTTGGTGGCGTTCGACTCACCGAACCGGGTGCCGACCTCGCCATCGCGATTGCCATCGCTAGCGCTTTTCACGACCGCGCCGTGGCCCATACAGTGGCCGCCTTCGGTGAGATCAGTTTGGCCGGCGAGGTTCGACCGGTGGCCGGTTCGCGCGTTCGCGCCACCGAAGCTGGTCGGCTCGGCTTCGACACCATTGTTGATGACAGTGCGGGTACCGTTCATCACGCGCTCTCGTCGGCGCTGGCCACGAGCAAAGGCGCAAAAGAGCGGGAGCTCGACGCGGCGTTCTAACCGGTTTCGATACGCCAACTTCGTTGGCTACTCAACCAGCGAGAGCACTCAACCAGCGAGACTGTTTCGATACGCCAACTCCGTTGGCCACTCAACCGGCGAGGGTTAGTAGAGCAGGAACTGCTTGGACTGCTTCGACTGGACGCCACCGAGCGATGTGGTGAGGAAGTACGAGGCACCCTCACCGACGGCCGGTTCGCGAGCGATGTCACAGGTGTCGGGCGAACTGCGCTCGCGCACCCACGTGACAGGGCTGCCCGTCTTCTCCGTCTTGGCTGCCGGCAAGAGCATCCAGAAATCCGTGTCCTCGGTCTGGCAGTCGGTCGACTGCCACCACAGGTCGTCGCCGCTGGTGACTTGGAACAACTGCTGGGAGGTGCCCACGTTGACCTTGCACTCGGTCGCCCCCTTATTGGTGACCGTCATGCTCAGCAGCGGCAACTCGCCCGCGGCGTAATCGGTCTTGTCGGTGAACGCTCCCACCGTGAGGTTTTTGGCATCACACTCCGGAGCGGTCCCGGTGTACTGAGCAGCGGTGTCGGCCGCCCCCGGCGTGCTCGTTCCCGCCGCGGTCGGCGAAACGAGTGGGATGCGCGTTGACGTGGGCGAGCTCGTCGAGGTGTTCGTCGGCGTGGGTGTGGGCGTCGCGCCCGATCCGCAGCGTGAGAACAACACAATGATCAGGACAACGATGACAACGAAGACGAGGAACACCGCCAAGCGACGACGGCGATAAACCGCGGGCGAATAGCGGCGTCGGATCGGAGGAGTATTGCTCACCCTCTCACGATACGGGGAGGTTTTTGAGCATCCGGGTATTTCCGAGGGTGTTCTGCTTTACCCGGGCAAGATCCAGGAACTCGGCAACACCCTCATCGAACGATCTCGACATCTCGTCAAAGACGGGCGGTTCCACTACGGCTTCGGGGACTTCAACAAAGCCGCGGCCCGTAAAAAAGTCCACCTCGAACGTCAGGCAAAAGAGTCGATTGAGTCCGAGATCCCGGGCGTGGGTTTCGAGCTTGTCGAGAATTGCGCCGCCAATACCTTGGCCGCGCTGAGCGTCAGCCACGGCGATTGTGCGCACCTCTCCGAGATCAGCCCAGAGGGGATGCAGCGCGCCACACCCCACCACGTTGCCGTCACTCACGGCAACGACAAACTCCTGCACCGACTCGTAGAGCTGAACCCGCTGCTTGCCGAGCAGAATGTTTTGCTCAACAAGCGGATGAATCAACGCCAAAATCTCCGGCACGTCCGCGGTGCGGGCACGCCGCACCAGAACGCCAGCGGTTGTCATAACGACAAGGCTAGTTGGTGTCCATCACCGGTTCGCGCGATGTGGTGGTGAAAACAAACTCGCCATCGACCAGGTCGACGTGCACGTGATCGCCGGCCACGAGCGCACCCTCGAGAATCTTCTCGGAGAGCCGGTCTTCGACCTCGCGCTGGATGGCGCGACGCAGCGGCCGGGCTCCCAGCGTGGGGTCGAACCCGATGTCGATGAGTCGTTCCTTGGCGGCCAGCGACACCTCGATGCTCATGTCGCGATCGAGCAGGCGGTCGCGCAGGCGCTTGACGAACAGGTCCACAATCTGGATCAGCTCGTCCTTGGCCAGCTGCGGGAAGACGATGATGTCGTCGACACGGTTGAGGAACTCGGGCTTGAAGTGCTTCTTGAGTTCTTCGTTGACCTTGCCGCGCATGCGGTCGTACGACGTCGACGATTCGCCCTCGGCCTGGAAACCAACGGGTCCGCCCGAGATGTCCTTGGTACCGAGGTTGGTGGTCATGATGATGACGGTGTTCTTGAAGTCGACCACGCGACCCTGACCGTCGGTGAGGCGACCCTCCTCGAGAATCTGCAACAGGGAGTTGAAGATGTCGGGGTGTGCCTTCTCGATCTCGTCAAAGAGCACCACGCTAAACGGCTTGCGGCGCACCTTCTCGGTGAGCTGTCCGCCCTCTTCGAAGCCCACGAATCCGGGAGGGGCACCAAAGAGGCGCGACACGGTGTGCTTTTCGCCGTACTCACTCATGTCGAGCGAAATCATGGCCGACTCGTCGTCGAATAGGAACTCGGCGAGCGCCTTGGCCAACTCGGTCTTTCCCACGCCCGTGGGACCGGCGAAGATAAACGAACCACTCGGACGCTTGGGGTCTTTGAGGCCCGCACGCGTGCGACGAATGGTCTTGGAGAGGGCCTCAATAGCCTCGTTCTGGCCGATGACCCGCTGGTGCAGTGCCTTCTCCATGAAGACGAGACGAGCGGACTCTTCCTCGGTGAGCTTGAAGACGGGGATGCCCGTTGCTTGCGCCAACACCTCAGCGATGATGCCTTCATCAACCAGGGCGTGTGCCTTGACGTCGCCCTTGCGCCATTCCTTCTCGCGGCGGACGCGCTCGTCGGCCAGCTTCTTCTCTTCGTCGCGCAGACCCGCGGCCTTCTCGAAGTCTTGTTCCTCGATAGCGGCCTCCTTGCTGGCGCGCACGAGGGCGATCTGATCGTCGATCTCACGCAGCTCTGCCGGGTTCGACAGGATTGACAGACGCAGACGCGCTCCGGCCTCGTCGATCAGGTCGATGGCCTTGTCGGGCAGGAAGCGGTCGGACACGTAGCGGTCGGCGAGGTTGGCCGCCGCCACAATGGCTCCGTCCGTAATCTGCACCTTGTGGTGCGCCTCGTAGCGGTCCCGCAGACCCTTGAGGATGTTGATGGTGTGTGGCAGTGACGGCTCGGCAACCTGGATGGGCTGGAAGCGGCGCTCGAGGGCAGCATCCTTCTCAAAGTGCTTGCGGTACTCGTCGAGCGTGGTGGCACCGATGGTCTGGAGCTCGCCGCGCGCGAGCAGGGGCTTGAGGATACTGGCTGCGTCAATGGCGCCCTCGGCAGCGCCGGCGCCCACGAGCGAGTGAATCTCGTCGATAAACGTGATGATGTCGCCGCGAGTGCGGATCTCTTTGGTGACCTTCTTGAGGCGCTCTTCAAAGTCACCGCGGTAGCGGCTACCGGCGATGAGCGATCCGAGGTCGAGCGTGTACAGCTGCTTGTCTTTGAGTGTTTCGGGAACCTGACCGGACACGATGGCCTGGGCCAGTCCCTCGACGACGGCGGTCTTTCCCACGCCGGGCTCACCTATGAGGACGGGGTTGTTCTTGGATCGGCGCGACAGAATCTGCATCACGCGCTCGATTTCCTTCTCGCGACCGATGACGGGGTCAAGCTTGCCTTCGCGCGCAGCCTGAGTCAGGTTGCGACCAAACTGGTCGAGCACCTGCGATCCGCCCTGCGTGCTGCCCGACTCTTCCTTGACGCCGGCCGAGACTTGCTCCTTGCCCTGGAAGCCGGAGAGCAGCTGGATGACCTGCTGGCGCACGCGGTTGAGGTCGGCGCCCAGCTTGACGAGAACCTGGGCGGCGACGCCCTCACCCTCGCGAATCAGG
Organism: Actinomycetota bacterium; assembly: GCA_947450345.1. GTDB lineage: Bacteria > Actinomycetota > Actinomycetes > Actinomycetales > Microbacteriaceae > UBA963. Next base: position 461 of record CANFVD010000027.1, on the reverse strand, counting down.
CCGAGCAGGATGTGCTCGGTGCCGATGTAGTTGTGGCCCAGCTGGAGTGCCTCGCGCAGCGAGAGCTCAAGTACCTTCTTGGCGCGCGGCGTGAAGGGAATGTGTCCGGTGGGCTGTTGCTGACCTTGGCCGATGATCTCCTGCACCTGCTCGCGCACGGACTCGAGCGAAATGTTGAGCGACTCGAGTGCCTTCGCGGCGACACCCTCACCCTCGTGAATGAGGCCGAGCAGAATGTGCTCGGTGCCGATGTAGTTGTGGTTGAGCATCTTGGCTTCTTCTTGAGCCAAGACAACGACGCGTCGAGCGCGATCTGTAAACCGTTCAAACATGGGCAGAACTCCTTTGTGGTGTGTCGGCATTCGCGATTTTGCCGTCAATGTGAGTAAACCAGCGCAAACCGAGCTGTGGGCGGATGTTCGCCGTGGGCGTGACGGATCACCCCGATGTTCGCCGTGGGC
>CANFVD010000026.1 GCA_947450345.1 Actinomycetota bacterium | reverse complement strand
CTCGACGTACTGGCTCAGGTAAATCAGCCCGCGTAGAGTCGAGTCATGAAACCTCGGCGGATGGCACCCTTTGTGCTGCTCGAGGTGTCGTCACTTTTCGAGGCCATCGCCGGCGGAATGACCTATATCATCGTGCCGTGGTTGATTCTTGACCTCACGGGTTCCCCGCTGATTGCCGGGCTGGTGACCGCCAGCAAGGGCGTCATCGCCTTCGTCATCTTCCCCCTGGCCGGTACGTTCGTTGACCGCGTCGGTCGCCGCCGAGTGGCCATTACGTCCGATATCCTCGCGGCAGCGACGGCCATTGCGTTCCCGATTCTGACCACAGCTTTCGGCCCCTCCGTGGGTATCGCCATCATGGTGACCGTGCTGGGTGCCATCTTCGAACCGCCGGGTTTTACCGCTCGCAAGTCGCTGGTGGCAAACGCGTCCGAGGCGAGCAACCTTTCTCTCGAGCGGGCCAACGGCATCCACGAGTCGATTCGCGGTCTTGGACTGATTGGTGGTCCGGCGGCGGGCGCGCTGGCTCTGGCGGCCATTGGGCCGCAGAACGCCTACTGGGTGGTTGGCATCGTATTCGTCCTGTCGTTCGTGGCCGTGAGTTTTGTGCGGGTGTCTCACGTGGTCGCCGGCCAGTCAGACGTGGACGTGCCACTGCAGTCGTTCTTCCGCGACACTATCGATGGCATCAAGGCTCTCGCACGAGACCGGGCCATGGTCGTGCTCATCGCCTTTTGGGTGGTTCTCGACATGGTGTACCTGCCCAGCGAAGAGATTGTGTTGCCGGTGTACTTCGAAGCCAAGGGTGATCCTGTGGGACTCGGAATCATCGTCTCGGCGATGTTGCTCGGTGTCGTCGTCGGCTCCCTGTTCTTTGAGTTCCTAGCGCGGCGGTGGTCCCTGCCGGTCATCATCCGGGCCTCGGTGCTGTCGTGCTGCATGGTCTTGGTGACGATGGCGCTCTTCCCCCCGGTGTGGTTGTTTGCCATCATCGGATTTGCCATGGGGCTCACCTGGGGTCCCATGAACCCCGCGCTCAACCTGCTTATTCAGCGCCGGTTCCCGGCCGCGATTCAGGGGCGTGTGTTTGGCGTGCAACTCGCCATCTTTGCCGCCGCACCGGCCATTGCTCTGCCCTTTGTGGGTGCGCTCGTCGAGGCTTTTGGCCCGCAACCCGTCTACTTTGTGCTCGTCGTATCGACATTCGTGCTGGCGCTGGCGGTGGTCTTCCTGCCGGTGCTAAACGACTTTGGCCGCTCGTCGACCGTGCCGATGAAGGCCAAGGCGCCGAAAGCTCCCCGAGTGAGCGGGAAGCGCGACTAGAGCGAGCGCAGCACCGCCACGACCTTGCCCATAACTTCGGCGTGGTCGCCGAGGATGGGCTCGAAGGCAGTGTTCTGTGGCAGCAGCCAGGTGTGGCCGTCGCGCTGACGGAACGTCTTCACGGTGGCTTCGCCGTCGAGGAGGGCGGCCACGATCTCGCCGTTCTCTGCGGTCTTCTGAGCGCGTACCACAACAAAGTCACCATCGCAGATGGCCGCATCGATCATGGACTCGCCCACCACCTTGAGCATGAACAGGTCGCCCTTGCCCACCAGGGTGCGGGGGAGGGGAACGACCTCGTCAACGTTCTGATCTGCGGTGATGGGAATACCGGCGGCGATGCGACCCACCAGGGGAACCATGGCGGCGTCGCCGAGCGGAATAGCCGACTCGGGTGTTTCGCCGTTCGCGTCGGGAAGATCGATGAGAACCTCGAGGCCACGCGCGCGACCCGGGTTGCGCTTGATGTACCCAGCCAGTTCGAGCTGCTGTAACTGGTAGGTCACAGATGCCAAGGACTTGAGGCCCACGGCATCCGAAATTTCTTGCATCGTGGGCGGATATCCGATGGTGGCCAGATGCTCACGAATCATGTCGAAGACTCGACGCTGAGTGGCGCTGAGATCGGTGCGACGGCGCGTGTCTCCACCGATTGCTGCGGGCGAACCGCCGGCCTGAGCCGAGTCGTGTGTTGCTGCGTTCATGTGTGCGCGCCCTTCGTCATTTTCACTGTCCGACGTTTCCGATGGAATCGCTTCAGACATTCGAAAGGGTATTCGAAAAAATGACAAATAACAAACACATATTCGAACATAGTGAAGAATTCGAGCAAAAGAATTCGAATATTGGACTTGACATTCGAACAAACCGAATATATCTTCGAAACAAATCTTCGCACCGGGCGCTCCCGGCCGAGTGCCCGGGCGAAGGTTTTCTTAGCTCGACAACACGTAGATCAAAACCAGGCAGCACGACACGAAAGCAGGAGACGCAGATGACCACCAACATCACTCACATCGGCACCGTCGGCAACGTGGGCATGAGCAATGTGAGCGCCATGCGCGCCGCCAACGCAGCAACACCGACGCGCTTGCGTCTGACCGCCCGTGGCCGCCGCTTCCTTATCGCGCTCGTTGTCATTCCCGCCGTGCTCGCCCTTCTGTGGGCCATGTTCAACGGCGGCGGTGCTGACGCCAGTAACACGCAGTTTGGCAACACGCTGAGCTACATCACGGTCGATACCAACGACGACCTCTGGCAGATTGCCCAGCGCGAAGCGCCTCAGGCCGACACGCGCGCCTTCGTGGATGCGCTCATCTCACTGAATCACCTGCAGGGTGACATCCAACCTGGTCAGCGCCTGGCGCTCCCCACATCCTGGTAGAAAAAGCACGCTCCTCGTTGCGGCGGCTATATCCCGTAGCCGACAGACTTTCCGTCCCGCTCGTTCCGTTCTCGTATGCGCATGGCACGTGAATCGGAGATCCAGTCCATGATGGCAAACATGACACCCGAAACTACGAACGTGAGATGGATGATAATTTGCCAGAACACGCCAGGACCCACTTCGGCCGTCGGATCCAGAGACAGCTCAATGAACGTCGCGAGTAGCGAAATGACCGAGATGGCTACAAGTGAGCCAATGAGCTTGATCTTGAGTCCGGAGAAGTCCACAGAGCCCATCCACGAGGGGCGGTCAACAGACTTTTCGGCGACCTCAATCTTGGACACAAAGTTCTCGTAACCGGCAAACAGCACAATCAGGATGAGGTTGCTCAGTAAAACCAAATCCAAGAGCGTAAGGAGGTCGACGATGAACAGTCCCTCTGAGCCGTGCGTGCCGTTGATTTGATCCTCGACCACGTGAACCACAAGGGTGATCAGGTCTGCGACGAACTTGTAGGCCAAGACCGCCAAAACCACAATCAAACCGACGTACAGTGGAGCAAGCAACCAGCGGGCGCCAAAGATGAGCCTCTCGATGATATTCGTCACGGAGAATCCTTCATGTATCGGACCTGAGCCCAGCTGCCTGATGTCCGAATCGAGTATAGGGGGCAAAACCTGAGGTTAGCCCGCCTCTCTGACACTGGTGCCTCAAATCGCTCAGGTGGCCTGCGCAGGGCCGAAATGAGCAGTCTCATTCGGAGTGCGCAGAGGATCTCGCCTTCCTTTACTCCGTCAAAAAGATTCGCTCAACTAAAGAGATTCGAATTCTTCGGTGGAATTTGGCATTTCCGTCCTTTTTGTTGCCTTGCCAGGAGTGTTCGACCAAATTCGCAGGGCATCCTCACCGAGTGGACCGACGAAATCGACACGGAGCACGGCATCCAGCGGTCGGACAAATGCACCATCGTAAATTTCAGTTTTGAGGCCGTTCAGTTTGTTACTGTTGAGACGTTTTTGAACATGTTCTGGCATGAGAGCAAACGACCGAACATTTTCATGTGCGCCGTCAACAACCTGAGCAGGATTGATCGAGAGAACGGACAGCGGTGTTACGGGGTCCGGTCCACCATCTCCACGAGTGAGCGAATGCTCGAGGAATTCCGCCCACGGCGTTGCTGTGACCTGTAAATCAATTCCCTGGATGTCGTTATTGAGCTGAGTGAGGGGATTGTCATCAACGTGGACGACACTCGGTCGAGCAACAGCCATCGCGTTCGTTTGAAGGTCCATGATGATCGGTGAGAGGCGGGCTCTTGCAACTGCTTCAAGGGCCAAGGTGTTGTCCAGGTGCTTCTTGAGAAGTTCTCGTGCCCCGTTTGTTGCGTGAGGCAAATCTCTGTCGAGAGCGTCAAGGGACATCGTGTCCCCACCTCTACCGGCGAGCTGGCCAACATTCTCTACCAATGCAGAGAAAGCATCTTCACGCCAACCTGGGGTCAGCAGGCTTCGCAAGGCTCGATCCCGGAGAATCGAACGCGATGCCTGATCATTGTCATTAGCCTGAGCAACCCTCATCGCAAACGGCAGGGCGCTGGTATCAAGAGCCTGCAACCCCGAAACTAGCCACGACGGGCGCACGTGCCAGGGGTGGTGAAGGGTTCGTGCGAGAAGCTCAAGCCATTCCGTTGTCTGACGATGAATGACCTCGAGCCGCGCCTCTTCTTCCCTGGCGTTAATGAAATCGACGCGAACATTCTCGAGTCTCGTAATTTCGTTCTTAACTTGCCGTTCGAAGATGGACCAGCCCCTGTAGTAAACGACCGAGGCAGAGAGGTACATGATGATCACAGCCACAATGTCGGCAATAAGGAGGTAAGGCAAGAAATTGAAGGCACTCTTCGGGAGGATGATAATCAAGCCCACCAGGACGCCAATTCCCAAGATGAGCGGCCAGGCAACCATCAGGCTCTTGTGGAACGAGCGACGAAGCTTGATGAGCTCTCCCGGTGTTGTTGGAGTCAGCGCACTAATGTCCACCTGAAGCTGCGCGTAAGCCTCTGAGACCTTGGTGCGTTCGGCTTGCATCAGCTTGCGAACGCGCCATATCAGTGAACGTTCTGACGCGTGAATCCAATCGGTGAAACTCTGAATAACCGATTTTCGGGTCTCTAATGCGCTGGTGAGGCGTGTGACTTCTGCTTCCAACGATGCATTCTCTTTTACCTGCGCCTTGAGCTCTGCTTCGAGAGTCTTGCGAACTCTCAGCCCAGCGACGATGTCAAAGGAAAGGTCGTCCAAGTGAGACCCAGGAGGGACAGAAATTGAGTCATCTTCAGAACTCGAGGCGGGTCGATTCACTTGAATGTCAGGTGCGTCAGCTGATTCGTCAACCTGGTCAGCTGGCGGAGCCCATTCGTCTGAAGCGGGAGTTTCGTCAACCACCACAGGCTCGGGAATGTGGTCACCGGTTTGGTAGATGGTTTGGAGTTTTGCCGCCTGAGCAAGCGTGATTGCTTTTTCCACACCATGTTCATCACGAATGAGTGCACCCGCAGTCCGCAATTTCTCCGACAGCGATTTGAGCTCGTCGCGCTTCGCTTGACGAATACCGTCGCCGTTGACGAGTGCCCTACTCGCCTCGTCAAGACTCGATTCGGCTTCGTGCAGCCAACTCTCGAGCGTTTCGCTTGCCGAGAACGCGTCTTCCAAAGTTGACCACGAGAATGACCGAGGAATCCCGTCGGGCACTGCAGTACCTTCGGGAAATGACCAGGCCTCGTCGGGATCGCTGAATAGAGCCGTCACGCTCCTGAAAATGGGGCGGATGGTCTTTTCAAGTTTGGGGAATCGGTAAGTCTCCTCGAGACTGTCATGTCCTCCGTCGAGGCTGGCAAAGAGCATGCTGCGGATTTTCGACCAGAGTTCCGGAGTTGACCGAACCTGAGCGAGGCGGACGGGAGCGCGCATGGCAACTTGCGCCTCTTCTGCGGTCCTCGTTACCGTTTCAAAAGAGCCGAGAAGTTCGCGGTCTCGGATATCAAGATTTTCTTCATTGAGCTCGGCGTTTACCGTTACGTCTCCATCGGGCCCGTAAAGTTTTCTTTCAAGCCGGCGACTCGCAGAGTTTCGAACGTATCTCCACGCCCAGTGCGGTATTCGCAGGTACTTTTGCCACGAAAAAGCAAAGTAGTCACCAACGCTTCGCCAGAAACCCCAGTTGGCTTTCGAACTCGCCTCCCGATCGCTGACCCGTCTGTAGGTCAACACGGCGTCTTCAAGCCCCATGAGGTGCTCTATGAGCATGTCGACGTACTGGTCTTGGTTCACATCTTCAATAAACGATGTTCCCGCGGGGGCGTAGTCGGCGATGACAGACGCGTCTCCCGCGTCCTGCAGCACTTCTGCCGCTACGCGCCGAGAGAGACTATCCGTCAAGACTCCTGACAGGAATACGCGCGTGACCCACACGCCCTGAGAAGTGATGTTCTCTCCCTTCCCGAGTTCTTGACTGGAAATGGGCAAACCGTTCCACAACCCACCCGCTGTGGCGATGTGCATCATCATGAACCCATCGAATCGCTTCCCGTCGCGAACGAAAGCGTCAGTTGACCAAGGACTACTGCGATCCTCCGTGGCAGCAACGAAAACGACGCCGTGGCCCCGTAGCTCCCGAGAGAGCGTGTCCATGGCGTTGAATTCCGTCGAGGGACAGAGCAGCGTAATCACTTCAAGCGGGCTGGCAACATTCATGTCGTTGAGGCGCTTGTCTCGAGCTGGCATGGCAACGTTGAGGTAGTCCTCAATACCGGCCACGATTTGATCTTGAAGTTCATCGATGTGCCGTTTGGGCGTAGCCGACCGGACTTTGACCAAGCGAATCGTTTTCAGATTGTCTCGCGCCAACTGCTCGAAGAGGTCAACATCGATTCTGGCCAGGGACTTGTCGTCGAGCGTTCCGATTACGGACGTCAAGATGGCGGGAGGAGCATCCTTAGCGATTTTCACGTTTTCCGGTTGTATCCAGAAGGCGGGCGCGAGTAGCCCAATCTCGACCCAACTCTCCGCCAGGGCCAGGAGGTCTATGCCCTGCTGTCCGCTGGGAAGGACGACGATTGTCGCCTTGTCGTCAAGCCACACCTCACTTGCCATGTTTTCTAGCCCTCTTCCAAAACTTCGACACCCAGAGGCAACGAGTCAGACTCAAGACGATTAATCGATGCCATGAGGTCATTGACGGACATCCGGATGAGAGGAGCAAGCTCCCAGACAACCGGCTGGTCATAAATTGAGGTTCCTGTCTTTAGTGTCGCCAAGCCAGAGTCCAGTTGTTTGATTTCTTCTTTCAAGAACTCGATGAGGAGTGACTTTCGAGCATCTACTCCTGCCGTCGCTTCTGGCTTGTTTGAGAGCGAGGTCGAAGTGGCAGGAGTTTTGAGGGCAACGCCGTCAAAAATCCAACGTCGCACTTCGGGGCTCACGATCTTGCCGACACCTGCGAGTTCGATGAGGCGTTGATAGGGCCTGATGGGTGACAGCGAACTGTTTGAGTTAGCAAGGGCCTGCGCGATGATGCTTGACTCCACGATTGCGCCTAAGAAATCGAATGACTGCAACTCGCCCACGTAAAGCAACGGGTGAGGGAAAAACAGTGATTGCCCCTCAGAGTCCTTGACGGCCAGCTTGGGCCCAAGTTCGGCGCTTTCACCGAGCTGAATTTGCGCAAATGCCCGCGCCAAATACCAGCCACTTATCAACGCGGAGAGTGCATCCGAGTCCATGGGTACGGCTTCGTGAATGAGGCGCGCACGCTTCCATTGCCAGAAGGCCGAACGGCTGTTGGAGCTCTTGTTGACTTTTGCCCACGCGTTAGCGATTGGCGCCATAACGGAACTAATGACGATGGGCAGAACTCCGTGCTCCATGATTTGAAAAATCTCGATGCTCGTCTGCGGCGTCTCGGTAAATCGTGTTCCTGCCTTTTGAGCGTCGTCGCCGAGGATATTTACGAGTATCTCCCGGGTGGGATCATAAAGTTCAGACATGCCGGCGGTGAAGGGGATTGGAGTTATCAGAACCTGCGTGCCCTTTTGGTCATCAACGGTTTTGTTGTGAACTTGGTTCATCAGGGTTGCGTCCAACTTCACCAGCGGCCGGCTTGCAGACAGTGCTGCACGGAACTCGCTGAGGAACTTGTCCTTGCGCCGGTTGAACTCATCCGGTTGAAGGGTCTTGTAGTCGAGATAGTCGGTCAGCGTCATTTTGATGAATCCTCCGAACTGGCTACCTTGACGCTTCATCCAGGTTTCGGCACGTTCGAGGAAGTTATCCGGATTGTTGGGCATCGAGAATGACGGCTGAGTCTTAATCTGCTGTTGAGACCCCTCCCCAATGCGGAAACCCGGAACCCACGGCTCTCTGAACTCCAGAATTGGTGAGAGTTTTTCAGTCGAGTTCTCGCTAAGGACCTCCCTCATCGCGGATCGGAAAGCAGGCAAGAAGTCAGGCAACTTAACCGTTTCCCGCACGAGTTCCTCAAACTTGTCGGGGAATTCCTTGACGTCGATGAGCATTTTTTCATTCGATGCCGGCTCGAACTTCTTTGGCACCTCGCGACTGTCAAACGCCGGCCACCGCTTAAATTCGTTCTCGCGACCATCAGGAGTCCGATCGTTATCGGTGATTTCCTGCATGGCCTTCAGCGTGCTGGCAAGGAATCCTCGCAGGGGTTCAATGAAGTCCTGGCGGGCCTCTCTGAGTACATTTGCGGCCGCACTTTTGAGGCCAGCCTCGCATTCCCAATCCAGCGACTCAGAAATGACCTCGAGTGCGCCCAGCAACGCGTCTGACCCAGGTCGAACGACGTTTGCCTGGCCCGCTTTCTTCATTTCTTCAGTCAGATATGAGGCCAAGTAGCCAACGGCGATGGTGTTCGAGGAGGCCTCTTCGTCGAGCTCCGTTGCCGCGCGTTCAACCGACTGCGAAAGTTCGTGCAACAGTCTTTCGGTAACGGGAATTCCAAACTCGATGGAGTAGCGTCCAACAACTTCGAGAAGCTTTCGCGGAGCCTCTGCGATCCAGGTCTGGTAGTTGACGGAACGATTCGCAAGGTCGCGTTGCAGGAATTTGGAGACTTGTCCATTGCGCGCGTGGGCGAGGCCCTCGACCCAGGCCTCGGGAGTGAGGCCGCCTGATCTCCGATCGACGGCGACTTCACCAGCAACGGCGTTCATGAATTCCTGCTTGAGGCCGGCCCGCGCGTCGGGAAGGGTTCCACCCCGAAGGGCGTCGATGACTTGATCGTGCTGCATGCTTTCTTCGTCGAAGCCGGAGTCACTGAAGAACGACACACGCTGAGTGTTGGCCGATTCACGCAAGTAGCCTTCGTTGTCATTTCGCTCGAAGTTGGGGTCTCGTGAATCAATAACATGGGCGCGGAGGAGTCGCTCCATGCAGCTTCGCGCGAAACGTTCTTTGGCGTAATCAACAAACTTGTCACGTGCGAGAGTGATGCGTCCGAAGCCGACAGCGGCGAATGGCGGCACGTGTTGATTGCTCGCGGCGAGCCCCAGGTTGTCGGGAAGCATGTCGCGGAGGGTATTTGCCTGCCAGTTTGCCGACATATAGGCGTCAATGTTGTCCCGAAACAGGTCTTCTGTCATCCACGCCGAAATTGTTGAGGCAATGGACAGATACACGTCGTGCTGTCCAGCGAATGAGGTTGTACTTCCTTCACGACCAACAATCAGCGGATACTTCACGCCGACGCGGTTGTCGGGATCGCCCGTCTGTACGGTGAGCCCCTGGCTCAAGAAAGCGGCCCGCACCGATTCGTCGACGACATTGTTCCACGCACCATTTGTCGACTCAGAGATTGTCGCCAGTGCATTACTCGGCACGCCGGCGGCTCCAGAAATTCCGTCAAACACATCCGGCGCATACAGGAGACCAAAGTTATTGTTCACCCACGGAGTTGAGGGGAATTGCGCCTTAATGGCATCAACAATGTCGAGATACTGACCTGCACCGGATCCACCGGCAACCGACGAAACCACCAGGAATACGGGCTTCGACTTTGCGCTTCCTTTGGAGCGCAAAACTTCAGACAATCGCGCTAATTGCGAGATGCTGTCGGCGTTTGTCATGCGGGCATAGGACGCTTTCGCGGCCTGTCCAACCTGATTTAGGCGCGCAAGTGCGACGGCCCGACCGATTGCCCGAAATTGTCCCGCACCCTTTTGAACGTCAACCGTCACTTCGTTGGGGTTTGGGAGCTGGCGGAGCAGTCGCGATTGCTGCTCCTTGGGGACTTGCGATTCGATGGCATTGATCACCATGGAGTATGTGCCGTTGCTCGTTGCCAGACCTATGTAGCTTTCCTGAGGCAAAAAAGGCGCTGGAAATTCCACGCCGTCCTGAGATAGGGGAGTGTCAAAGTGCAGGAACTGCCAAGCGGCAGGGATACCCTCTGTCCAGCCACGAAGTCGAAGCTTTGAATCCAGATACTGGCGAACGGCGCGAAGTGTCTTACCGCCGGAACCGCCGACGCCTACGAGCAAAAAGGGAGCGAGCATTTCAAGTTTCTCCTTGAATTCAGTGGATTCTGGACAAGTATGTGTGTGGGTGAATGATTAAGACGGTCGAGGCGGTGGAGGTGGTGTCCCGCCGCTAGGTGCCGGGGGCACCTGAGGTCCAGAGGGTGGGCGAGCTCCAGTCGTCCCCCCTGGTTTCTCGGATCCTGGTCGCGGGGGAAGCCCGACCGCTCCCGTTGATCCGCCATCTTTTTGGCCGGGGCGAGGGGGCAAATCAGACTTCGTCACAGATTCCGCTTTGTCCGCCGCATTGCTCGACAGTTTCGAATCCTTCAGGACGCTGGCGCGAATCTTGTCGACTCGCTCCTTGAGGCGCATTTCATTCGTGACCTCATAAAGCCGCTTGAAGAGACGATCTGCGACCCCGCGGCCCTTCTGGTCAAAGATGACCAGAAGTCCGCGGATGGGTTCAGTCGGGCTCTTAAGGAACTCCCTTTCAGGAACGACGAAGGCCCATGTTCGGCTGACCTGCCCCGAGAACAGGGCTCGTTTGCCATTTGCGAAACGGAGTTCTTGAGTGATGCCGGGTATGCGACCAGAGAGCACCCGCATGCCATGGGGAACCACAATCTCAAACCAGGGACTCTGGAACGGTATCCATGAAACGACGGCACGAAGTCGACCCAAGTCAGGATCAGAGACCGACGCGGCGTCCTCAACTGGTGCCAGCATTTTGAAGTGCTCCGCGAGGTTGGTCAGTTCAGTAAGGGGAATCTGCGGCTCTTGTCCCTTTTCGGAAGCAACAAGAATCTTCACTCCATCTGGCGCGAGTGACGCATCGAGGGCAGAGCGCAAAACATAGGAACCATATTCGACCCGTGTGGTGAGTTTGTTGACCACGTAGAGCAACAGCAGCGGAAGAATCAGGCCGAGAATCAGGAGCAACGCCAGTGTGAGTGCGAGTACTCCCGAGTTGAGGAGGCGTGTTGTCGTGAACGAAATTGAGACGATTCGCTCGAGTTTCGTTCCATTTGAGCTTTTCAACTCAAGTGGGAGAGATGCCTTGACTTGACTGTTTGCCGCAACCTGGTTCTGGGCGGAAACGTTGATGACAATCTTTTCTCCACTGAGGACTGTCACACAGTCGCCCAGGAGGTTTCCCGCTGCATCGGTGGCAGTCCACACCCACTGGTCTTTTCTTTCTCCAGCGTCCGAGAGAATCGTGGGTGAAAAGTTAGGCCCGAAGCAGACTTGCGCCTCTGCACCTTTAGTGGGGCCGTCAACTTCGATAGCTCCAGTGGCCTCGCCGTTGTGCCCATCTAGGGATGACATCACCAGCGTTGCGGGCGAAACCGTAGGGAATTCCGCAGGAAGAGTGATGGGAAACACCAGTTGAGTCGACACGTCGCTCAACGCGAGCGCTGATGCTGCAGTCCGGAGGTTACTGGTTACCCATCGGAATTCCTCAGAAGCCATGTCACCGGGTGAGGAGTAGGGGACACTCCAGGTGCCGTCCTCAAGAGAGCTGCTGGTCGTCGTTGCAAATTCCTCAAACGTGCCACTCGGTGTGTACCGATAGAGGGTGAGGTCAAAAATGTAGTTTTCACGACTATTAAAGCCTGGGTTTTCAACCGAGATATCTACCGAGAGGGTCGTTTCCTTGTCGGCGATCACCCCGGTCACCGGTTGCGCGTCAATGACGAGTCCGCCAAAAATGAGCAACTTGCTTTGGCTTGGTGCTGCCCCCGAAATCTTCCAGACTCCGTAGTCGGCTTCTAAGTCAATGGTGCAATCGAGCTTCGACGCCGCGGAGACCGATTGAACGACGCACTGTGGGCCACCGAGGGCAATAGCTCCGTGGGGCGACGCCAGCGAAATATCGGAGGGGTTGGCGCTCGTGATTATTTCAAACCGGGTAACACCCGGATCGATGACAAAAGATCCGTCCTCGGCAATCGAACTTGAGCTTCCACCACCAATCAGGGCGGTCAGTTCCATAAACAGTTGAGCGAGGTCACCAGTGTTTTGAGCTTCGATGAACTGACCGGCGCGGTCACCTTCTCCAGGACTTTGCGAACCGCAACGAAAAGGTCCATTGACCTCTCGAACGTCGCCGGTCCCTTCGACCAACGGCTTCATGTAGTCCTTCAGAGGATCTTCAACCGAACCCCCGTTGTTATAGAGAACCCCAAAAACGCTGACTCCCGACTGTCGAAGTTCGGCGAACGCGCCAGGAGTCGAACTGGGCGCAACGCCGCGAACGGGCTGACCGCACAGATCCGCAAGTGCCTGGGTGGTCTGTGCAGTGTCTCCCAAATCGATGATTCCGTCAGTGAACCAAATCAGGGCATCGCATCCCTTTTCAGGGGCGGATTGCAACGCCGCCTGAGCGTTTTCAATGCCCGCTTTCCAGTTTGTGGCTCCCAGTGACTGTTGTGTTCGAATTGAGTCATTTATCGCGGCGGCGGCCGACTCGCTTGTCGCGGTGTCTACAGGCGTCCACGGCAAACCTGCGGAGAACGTGGACCCAAAAAATCCCAGAGCAAAATTGACCTTTACGGGGTGCGGCAATTTGGCACCGGTGAGTCCGGCGATTTCGCGCAGGCTATTGGCCAAGAGATCCGCGCGAACGTATCCGGGGTCACTGCCGGGGATGCCGTTCTCGTCCCACAGGCTTCTTGACGCATCTACGAGGTAGTAAACGTTGAGCACGGGAGTCGCGGTTAGGCAACCGCGGAGATCGCTGATTGATCGGGACGACGTCGCCGTTTCGACACTCGCATTTGCAGGAGAAAGAGAGGCGAGGTTTCCCAGACCGAAAAATCCACTGACCAGGAAGGTAGCGAGCGCAACACTCACGATCATTTTCAATCGACGCATCATTGGAGCCCCCACATTTCGCTGAGCAACTCCGCGATAGTAATGGCGACACTGATGAGATGCACGGCCGCAACAATAAAGCCTACGAAAACGAGAATGCGCAGAATCCTTGTCCAGCGAGGGCGAGCGTCGTAGTTTGGGTCTTTCATGCCGGCGCGTTGAGAGACGGAATCCCAACCCACCATCACAATGACTGTGAATCCAGCCAATAAATAGCCCGCGATGCCTATCACGTAGCTTGCATCTCTAAAAAAAGGAAAGAGAAGTATTGCGCCGACGGATATGCCCACGATTGAGAGGATGAGCGGCAAAGGTGACGCTTTTGACCGCCCCTTCCCTGCACGCATGGACAACTCGGCCGCCTCCTGCTGCCCCTTGAAAACGGGGCCAGCCGGCATGCCTGGTTGACCAGATCCCACAAAAGAGGGGGAGTTTTGGGATCCTGGTCGGGGAGGCAGGTTACTTGTCATGGAAATTCGACTCAACTAGACAGCGGAGTTGCTCGAGCCAATCTCTGAGTTGACGCCATGGGCAGCGTTAAGTTCGCGGGCCTTGATGGCTCGCGAATCTGAAATCCAGTCCATGACCGCAAAGAGCACCCCTGACACAACGAATGTGAGGTGAATGATGATGCGCCAAAAGAGCCCCGGTCCAATCTCGACACCCGGTTCGACAGAAAGCTCAATGAAGTTCGCCAGAAGCTCAATGACTGAGATGGCGACCAGCGAACCAATCAGTTTGATTTTGAGACCAGAGAAGTCGACTTCCCCCATCCAATGGGGCCTGTCAACTGACTTTTCGGCGACCTCAATTTTCGAAACGAAGTTCTCGTAACCCGCGAAAAGGACGATGAGGATGAGATTTCCCAACAGCACGATATCAAGCAGGCTCAGGAGATCAACGATGAAGTTTGCATCGTCACCCAGGTGAATACAGAGAATCACGAGACCATAAATGAATTTATAGGCGAGGACTCCGAGCACAATGACGAGCCCGACGTACATGGGCGCCAGTAACCAGCGTGCCCAAAAAATAATTCGCTCTACAAAGTCTTGAATAATCACTTTCCCCCCCGGGGTTAGTCGGCAAGTTGTGCCAAAGTGCACGTTTCGACACTAGCGGGATTTGCGCGAGAGGTGAAGTTTGTTTCACTTACGGCAACGATGAGGATGGCCGGTAACGTGAGTGAGGACCGGGCATGTCAAGTTGGGGAATTCCTTGACTCATATAATTCAGGCGTGACCTCGCTCAACGACCTGCCGATACGCGATGACCTGCGGGGGCTCACGCCGTACGGGGCGCCACAGAAGCACGTGCGGGTCGAGCTCAATGTCAACGAGAACACCCACCCCGTTCCCGAGACCGTCATCGACGACATCATGGTTCGTGTGCGCGAGGCCCTCACCTCAATCAACCGCTACCCCGATCGCGAATTTACGCCCCTGCGCGATGCTCTGGCGGCATACCTGGGCCACGGACTCACGCGCGACAACATCTGGGCAGCAAACGGCTCGAACGAGGTCATCCAGCACACGCTGCAAGCGTTTGGTGGGCCCGGGCGCTCGGTTCTCGCCTTTCCGCCCACCTACTCGATGCACAAGATCATCGCTGCGGGGTCGGGTACACAGTGGCTCACCGCCGAGCGCGGACCGGGCTTCGAGATCTCGCCCGAACTCGCGGTGGCGGCCATTGAGTCACAGCGGCCGGACATCACTTTTTTCTGCACACCCAATAACCCCACGGGTACGCCAATTTCCAACGCCACCATCGCGGCTGCTTACGACGCCACCGATGGCATGGTGTTTGTCGATGAGGCTTACGCCGAGTTCGCTCCCGCGGGTTCTGACACCGCACTCGACCTGCTCGCGGGACGACCGCGGCTCATCGTCTCGCGCACCATGAGCAAGGCCTTCGCGTTTGCGGGGGCCCGCGTCGGCTACCTCGCTGCTGACCCGGCAGTCGTTGACGCCCTGCGCTTGGTGCGCCTGCCGTATCACCTGTCTGCGCTCACACAGGCGGCGGCCGTGGGGGCGCTGGCGCACACTGCCGAGATGCTGGGTATGGTCGACGACATCAAGGGCCAACGGGATCGTCTGGAGCGCGAGCTCGCCGTAATGGGCTTCACTCCTTACCCCAGCGCCGCCAACTTTGTGCTGTTCGGTAACGTGGCCGACCCGCACCAGGTTTTCGAAGACCTGCTCGCCCAGGGCATCATCATTCGGGATGTGGGCATCGAGAACCACCTGCGCGTTACCGCCGGAACCGAGCAGGAAACCTCTGAGTTTCTCAACGCCCTCGCGGCGCTCGACGCCACGCTCGTCTAGCCGTCTAGCCGTCTAGCCGTCGAGCTCGCGTCCCCATCG
The DNA here is from genome assembly GCA_947450345.1 of Actinomycetota bacterium. Classification (GTDB taxonomy): domain Bacteria; phylum Actinomycetota; class Actinomycetes; order Actinomycetales; family Microbacteriaceae; genus UBA963. Next base: position 6,066 of record CANFVD010000026.1, on the reverse strand, counting down.
AACTGTCTCCCCGGCACGCTCATCACCCACGGCTTCGGGGCACAAAGCCCCGTGCCGATAGAATGAGTCCATGATGAAGAATGCCCGAATCGCGAGCGTAGCCCGCAAAACGAGCGAGTCCACGGTCAGCCTCGAGCTCAATCTGGACGGCACCGGTGTCTCGAACATCTCGACCACAGTGCCCTTCTTCGACCACATGCTGACGGCGTTCGCCAAGCACTCGCTCACCGACCTCACGGTGACCGCGACCGGCGATACTGAAATCGACGTGCACCACACGGTGGAGGACACGGCGATCGTGCTGGGTCAGGCCATCAAGGAGGCTCTCGGCGACAAGTCGGGCATCTCGCGCTTTGGCGATGCCTCGGTGCCGCTGGATGATGCGCTGGCTCGCGCCGTCGTCGACATTTCTGGTCGCCCCTACCTCGTGCACACGGGTGAGCCTGCCGGTTTTGAATTCCACCTCATCGGCGGACACTTCACGGGCTCCATGGTGCGTCACGTTTTTGAAGCCATCACGTTCAACGCCGGTCTCACGACCCACATCACCGTGCTTGCCGGGCGCGATCCGCACCACATCGCCGAGGCAGAGTTCAAGGCGTTCGCGCGCGCGTTCCGTCAGGCCAAGGCGCTCGACCCGCTCGTTTCGGGTGTGCCGAGCACCAAGGGCGCTCTGTGACGGCTAAGTCCGTCGTTGTATTCGACTACGGCACCGGTAATATCCACTCCGCCATCAAGGCACTGGAGCTTGCCGGTGCCACGGTCGAACTCACCAAAGACCGCGCCAGGTGCGCCGAGGCTGATGGTCTGGTCGTTCCCGGCGTCGGCGCGTTTGCCGCGGTGATGTCGGCCCTGCTCGCCTCCGGTGGCGACGAGATTATCGAGCGCCGTCTTGCCGGCGGTCGCCCGGTAATGGGCATCTGCGTCGGAATGCAGGTCATGTTTGACCACGGCGTGGAGGGCGGTGTTGACACTCCCGGCCTCGGCCAGTGGCCCGGTGTGGTGCGCAAGCTTGAGTCCGACGTTCTTCCCCACATGGGCTGGAACACCGTGGATGCTCCCGCAAACTCCGTGCTGTTTGACGGCATCCGAGACGAACGCTTCTATTTCGTTCATTCCTATGCCGCCACCGAGTGGACGCTCGACGTGATCGATCCGTTTCCTCAGCCCGCCGTGACGTGGGCCACATACGGTCAGCCGTTTGTGGCGGCCGTCGAAAACGGCCCGCTCACGGCAACACAGTTTCACCCCGAAAAGTCCGGCGCTGCCGGAGTCCGCCTGCTCACCAATTGGATCAACACCCTATGACTGCTCCCGCACTGGAACTTCTGCCCGCCGTCGACGTTGCCGAGGGCAAGGCCGTGCGCCTCACCCAGGGCGAACTCGGCACCGAGACCAACTACGGCGACCCAGTTGACGCCGCGGGGGACTGGGCTGCTCAGGGCGCCGAATGGATTCACCTCGTTGACCTCGACGCGGCCTTTGGTCGCGGGGAGAACCGCGCGCTCCTCCGCCGCGTGATCGCCGAGGTCCCCAACGTCAAGATTGAGCTCTCGGGCGGCATCCGCGACGATGCCAGCCTCGACGCCGCGCTCGAGAGTGGCGCCACGCGCGTCAACCTCGGCACGGCGGCACTGGAGGATCCCACGTGGGCGGCCTCGGCCATCGCGCGTTACGGCGACCAGGTTGCCGTGGGCCTCGATGTGCGCGGCGAAACGCTGGCGGCCCGCGGCTGGACTCAGGAGGGCGGCAACCTCTGGGACGTGCTCGCTCGCCTCGAAGACGCCGGATGCGCGCGCTACGTGGTCACCGATGTCACGCGCGACGGCATGCTCAACGGCCCCAACGTTGAGCTGCTCACGAGCATCGCGCAGAAGACCAACAAGCCCGTGATTGCCTCGGGCGGCATTTCGAGCCTCGACGACATCCGCGTTCTTCGCGAGCTGGTGCCCAACGGTGTTGAGGGTGCGATCGTGGGCAAGGCGCTCTACGCGAACAAGTTCACGCTGATCCAGGCCATCGACATCGCCTACAACTAGGCAGCAAACACATGAATCACGCCGACTCGGCCGGGCAGTCGTGGGCCGGTCGGGCTTTCGAGGCCAACGCCTTCGCTGCCGATGACGGGTCGACGCCGCCGGCTTTTGCCGAGGCGATCGCCGCGTTCCGGGCGATGGACGCGACGGACGAGAACCGGGCCTCCGCCCACGCCGCAGTCATCGATGCGGTGCGCACAAGTCGTTTTCTCATTCCGCTGGTGGCCGAAGCCGGCGACGAGGGCGTGAACGCGGAGGGTCTTCGCGTCGACAAGACCCAAGAACTTGCCATCGTGCGCGTCAAGGGTCCCGACGGTCAGACCGTGCTGCCCATTTTTTCGAGCGTCGCCGCAATGTCTGCCTGGCGTTCCGACGCTCGACCCGTGCCCGCCGAGGGGCGTCGCGCGGCGGTGTCTGCTCTCACCGACGACTGCACGTGGGTGGTGATAGATCCCACGAGCGACAGCGAACTCGTCGTGCGCCACCCTGCCCTTCGGGCCATTGCGGCCGGTCTGCCCTGGGTGCCACCCCACGTTGATGACGCCGTTCGCGACGCTGTCGAAAGTGCGACTGCGAGCGACGCCCGCATCTACGACTGTGCTCTCGCAACCGCCGACCCGGATGCTCGAGGCTCGGGCCACGACCTTGTTATCCGTCTGCGCCTCGAGGCGGGATTGAGCCCAGACGCGCTGACTCAACTCCTCACGGATTTCAGCGCGCGTCTGAGCGCATCAGAACTCCTCACCGAGCGGGTAGACAACCTACTCGTGCAACTCGTTTCCGACCGGCCCTAGCCAACGAGCACTCACCACACGAGCCGGGGTGGGTTCGGGCGATTAGGCCTGAGTCGAGATCACAACCGACTTAGTGCGCATGTACGCCTCGAGCGCCTCGGGGCCGTACTCGCGTCCCCAGCCCGATGCCTTCACGCCGCCAAACGGCACGGCCGGGTCGAGGAGCGCCCACGCGTTGACCCAGACGATGCCGGCATCCAGCGCGGCCGATACACGGTGCGCACGAGCGATGTTGCCGGTCTGCAATCCAGCAGCCAATCCGTAGGGCGTGCTGTTGGCCATCTGGATGGCTTCTTCTTCGGTGTCGAAGGGTTGCACCGTCAGCACCGGGCCAAACGTTTCTTCGGCCACGGCAACATCATCATTGGGCAGGTCAGCCAAAACCGTGGTCTCGTAGTAGAAGCCGCCGTTGAGTTCCATGCGCTTTCCACCTGCCACAACACGGGCACCGCGCGCGATGGCCGCGTCGACGATGCCGGCGACCTTGTCGAGCTGAACCTGGCTCGTCAACGGTCCAATTACGGTTTCGGGATTCAGCGGATCTCCCACGGGAACGCCGGGAACGGCCTGGCCCAGGATGCCGAGAACAGTCTCATAGAGGGGACGCTCCACCAGCAGGCGCGGTCCGGCCATGCAGAACTGGCCCGTGTTGAAAACGAATCCGCTGATGACCGCGCCGATGGCCTGGTCGAGATCGGCGTCGGCGAACAGAATGTTGGCCGCGTTTCCACCCAGCTCGGCGGTGACCGGCTTGAGGGTCTGTCCGGCAAGCGAGGCGACGTGCTGTCCCACCTCGGTGGAACCGGTGAACGCAATCTTGTTCACGTCGGGGTGAGCCACGAGCTGGTCGCCCAATCCCGAGCCGGAACCGGTGATCACGTTGAAGACGCCCGCGGGAACCCCGGCGGCCGTCAGGATCTCAGCCATGATGAGCGCGGTGAGCGGGGTGTCGCTCGCCGGCTTGTGAACCACCGTGTTGCCGGCGGCCAGCGCGGGAGCAATCTTGGTGCTCGAGAGGATGAGGGGGAAGTTGAACGGGGTAATCGCGCCCACAACGCCGAGCGGCTCGCGGCGCGTGAAGGCGAACGCGGGAAGCGGCGTCTCGCGTGTGGCACCGTCGAGGTGCTGAGCCATGCTTGCCACGTACTCGTACTGTTCGATTGCCGTGTTCACATCGACGTTGTTCGCAAAGGTGATGGGCTTGCCCACGTCAATGCTTTCGGCGTAGGCCAGCTCGTCGGAGCGCTCACGCATAATCTGGGACACGCGTAGCAGGATGCGCGAGCGCTCGCGACCGCTGAGTCCCGACCACTCGCCCTTGTCGAAGGCGGCGCGAGCCGCGGCAACCACAGCGTCCACATCCGCCGCCGTGGCCCACGCGATGCTCGAGGCAACCTCGCCGGTGGCGGGGTTAATCACATCGCGACGCTGACCGTCAGACGATTCGCGCCATTCGCCGTTGATGAACAGTTTGCCGGGCTGAATTTTGGGTGCGGTGGCCATGGGGTCTCCTAGGATTGAGTTAATCAATGAAAATACAAATGATTGATTTCGTCAACTATTTCTTTGTGAGTGTTGCGTCCAGTATCGTTCCAACATCGAGCACTGTCGCTCGACCAGCTCTGGAGGCCATCATGACATCGTCCCCGCTCACCATTACGACTTTTCTCAGCAGCGATGCGGGTCTCAATTCAGTCTGCGCACTGATTCAGGGCGAAACCGACTCCGTCTTGGTCGACGTGCCATTCCTGCTCAGCGATGCCCGCAACCTCGTGCAGATGGTCAAGGACTCGGGCACGCGCCTCACCACCATTTTTGTCACGCACGGACACCCCGACCACTGGTTCACTCTCAGATTGTTCGCCGAAGAATTCCCCGAGGCGACGATGGTGGCGCACCCCAAGGTTGCCGAGCAGATTGAGGGCATCCGGGAGAAGAAGTTCAAGCAGTGGAAGCCCGTTTTCGGCGACGAGATTGGCGAAAAGCTGATTGGCCCGGCGGCCATGAGTGAGATGCACCTCACCCTCGAGGGCCGCGAGCTGCCCATCATCTACGTTGCCGTGGCGGACTGCGAGGAGGCAACGCTCGTCTGGGTTCCCGAACTCGAAACCCTGATTGTGGGCGATCTCGGCTCCAGTGACACGCACGTATACATCGCGGAACACGACGCTGCCTTGCGGGCAGAGTTCCTCACGAGCGTCTACGCCATGAGTGACCTGTCGCCGAAGACCATCATCCCGGGCCACATGGACGAGGGGTCCTCAATGGATGCCGACTACGTGATCAAGTGGACGGCCGACTACCTCACAAAGTTCGAAGAGATCGTGTCGGACAACCCCACGGAAGAGGAATACAACAAGCGCGCTGCCGAAGCCTGGGGTGAGATCCCCGTGGCCTTCGCGGTGTCGCTCAACGCCGCCGCGGCACTGCGTGGAGAGTACTTCTAGCTTTCAGCCGACAGTGCGAGCTAGTTGACCGGTCCGGTCCACTTTTCGCCCGGCCCCTTGCCAATCGGGTCGGGAAACGGGCTGGCCTCGCGAAACGCGAGCTGAAGTGAACGCAGGCCGTCGCGCAGGGGGCGGGCGTGCGAATCCGAAATTTCGGGGGCGGCAGCCGTAATGAGTCCGGCCAGTGAGTTGATGAGTTTGCGTGCCTCATCCAGATCCATGTGAGAAGCGCCGGACTCGTCATCGGCCAGTCCGCACTTGATGGCGGCAGCGCTCATCAGGTTCACTGCCACCTCGACGATCACCTCGACGGCGGGCACTTCGGCGATGTCTCGCGTTGCGCTGTCAATGGGGGATTCGCTCACGGCACAGTCCTCTGGTAGTCTGATGCAGGTTCGTCGGGCTTGCCCGGCGGCTCATGAAGAGGAGAAATCCCACCCGCAGCCTTCAGGTTACCGGGTCTTGCACTCCGCCTCGTGCTTCGGCAGGTGGCAGGTCAGGGTGTAGCGCACGCAGTAGGGCATCGAAAAATGCCGCGTGTGTGTGAAATGTGCGCGAGCAGGTATTTGGCTCGCGCGCGGCTCACGATGACTCTTCTTCGCCCCGGTGGGAACACCCCCGGGATGACGTTACAGAGGAGCATCAGTATCAGCGATCCACGTACTAACGACAGAATCCGCGTACCCGAAGTACGCCTGATTGGCGCCGGTGGCGAACAGGTGGGGGTCGTGGCAATCGAGATTGCCCTGCGAATGGCGCAGGAGGCCGATCTCGATCTCGTTGAGGTGG
>CANFVD010000025.1 GCA_947450345.1 Actinomycetota bacterium | reverse complement strand
CGGTGTGGCCCCAAATGGCGAGACCGACACTCACGGCTCCCGCGGAAGGACTCACTCGTGGCACTGCTCGATAACAAGAATGTCATCCTCACCGGCGGTGCCAGCGGCATCGGTCTGGAGACCGCCAAGCTCTTCGTGAGCGAGGGTGCGCGCGTGCATGTGCTGGACCTGCCCGGCGCAAAACTCGATGCCGTCGCGGCCATCGTTGCCGCCACGGGCGGCTCGGCAAACGCCTGCGACGTGACCGTTCGTGAACAGGTTGACGCGGCCGTCGCCGTTGCCACCGCCGGCGGCACACAGATTGACGTCGTCATTGCCAACGCGGGCATTAGCTCACCCGCTGCGCCCTTTGAGGAGTATCCCCTCGACGGATTTGAACGGGTACTCAAGGTGCACGTTGTGGGCGCGTTCCACACCATCCAGGCGGCGCTCCCCCACGTGCCCGACGGCGCCAGCATCATCATCACGTCGAGTGTTGCCGGGCTGGTGGGAACGCCTCAGGTGTCGGCCTACGGAACGGCGAAGCACGCCCAGATCGGGCTGATGCGTTCGCTCGCTGTCGACCTCGCGCCGCGTGGCATCCGCGTCAACACCATCAACCCCGGGCCCGTCGACAACGAGTTCCAGACCACGTTTGAGGAGCGCGTCACCGGACAGGCCGCCGCCGATGCCAACGCCATCTTCGATTCGATGATCCCGCTGGGACGTCACATCCCCATGGTCGACATCGCCTACGGAATGCTGTACCTAGCCGGCCCGCACAGCACCAACGTCACGAGCACCATCTTCCGCATTGACGGCGGAATGGGCGGCTAGAACTCTTCGTGCGTGTTGGGGTCGAACTCGGCACGCAACCGGCCGCGCTCGAGTGCGTCGATGGACGCCATCTCGGCGACGGTCAACTCAAAGCTGAACACATCAAAGTTTTCGCGCTGACGCGTCGCATCGCCCGACTTGGGGAGCGGAATGCTGCCCAGTTGAATGTGCCAGCGCAAGACCACCTGTGACGGGGTGACACCGTGCGTTTCGGCGGCGGCCACGATTGGCTCCTCAGCCAAGAGCGCGCCGGCTCGACCGATGGGGCTCCACGACTGCGTGCGAATGCCTAACTCCTCGTGGACCGCGCGCAGTGGCCCTTGCGAAAAGTAGGGGTGCAGCTCTACCTGATTCACGCTGGGCACCACTCCGGTTTCGTCACGGAGCCGGTAAAGAAACTCGGGCGTGAAATTACACACGCCGATTGACCGGATGCGACCCTCGTCGCGCAGTTCGATCATGGCCTGCCACGCGTCGACAAAGCGATTCACGCTGGGGTTGGGCCAGTGAATGAGAAACAGGTCGACCACGTCGAGCCCGAGGAGTCGAGCGGAGGTGTCGAACGCCATCATGGCCTCGTCAAAGCCGTGTGCGTTGCCCGGCAGTTTGGTGGTGATGAGTAACTCGTCGCGGGGCACGCCACACTCGCGAACGGCCCGGCCCACCTCTTCTTCGTTGTTGTAACGGTGAGCGGAGTCGAGCAGCCGGTAACCGGCGTCGATTCCAGAAATGAGGGAGGCCACGCCCTCGTCGCCGTTGAGCTTGTAGGTTCCCAGACCAATCTGCGGAACAACGAGGCCGTCGTTTAACGTGAACGTGGGAATGGTCATTGGGAGTCCTTACTGTGGAGGAGTGCTGGGATCAAGAGGAGGGGCTGAGCAAGCCTGAACTAGACGCTCACCAGAGAGTGAATCTCACGCCCGGCGAGATTGTCGCGGCCACCGAGAGCGCTGATTTCCATTACCACGGAGATTCCGGCAACGTGCCAGCCGGCCCGCTCAATGAGCGCCACGGAAGCCCCGATGGTGCCGCCGGTAGCAAGGACGTCGTCAAACACCAGCACACGCGAACCCTCGGGCAGGGCATCCGGGCTCACCTCGAACGCGGCCTCACCGTATTCCAACGCGTAGCGCTCGGTCAACGTGACTCCGGGCAGTTTGCCCTCCTTGCGAATGGGCAGCACTCCCACACCGGCGTCGATTGCCGCCGCCGCCGCGAGCAGAAAACCGCGAGCCTCGAGCCCGGCCACGGCGTCAAACTCGCCGACGAAAGGCGCAATCATGGCATCGACAACGGCGCGAAAAGACGGGCCGTGGGCAAAGACCGGCGTGAGGTCCCGAAAGAGCACTCCCGGCAGGGGAAAGTCGGGCACGGTCTTGAGTCGTTGCCGAATGAGATCTGAGGCGCTCGTCACGCCCCCAGCCTAACCAGCCCCGGGTGCACCCCACCCCGCACTCCCCCGCGTCGTTAAGGAATACCGCCTGAGGCATCCCACCTATCGGTCTCCGCAATGCGAGATTGCACCCGGAATACAACTAACCTGTGACTCGTGCGTTTTTGTCATGCTCGTGTGCTCGGCCAGAGTGAGGTCCGTCTGGCAGTCTCGGTTAGTTCGGGGCTCCTGTTTCTCGACGAAGTTGTGGAGGACGCCCCGGCGACTCTGCAGCAGATGCTGGACGGCGGTGACCCTCTGGTGAAGGCCATCCGCTCACGAGTCGAGGCGGCACTCTCCAGCTGCGTGTCCACGACCCCCGAGTCTGAGGTCGAGTTGGCACCCTCGGTTATCGACGCGCCAACGATTCTGGCCGTCGGGCTCAACTATGCGTCTCACGCCGCCGAACTGGGTTTCGAGGTCGACGAAAATCCCACCATCTTCGGTCTCCTGCCAGGTTCCGTCGCACCACACGGCGGCACCACCACATGGTCGCGCACCGTTACCGACGCCGTTGACTACGAAGTCGAGCTCGGCGTAGTGATGGGCCGCGACGCGCTCAATGTCAGCGAGGCCGAGGCGCTCGATTACGTCTTTGGCTACACCGTGGTCAACGACATCACGGCGCGCGATATTCAACAGCAGGAAAAGCAGTGGCTGCGCTGCAAGTCGTTCGATGGGTTCACCCCCGTCGGGCCCGTGGTCGTGACGCGCGATGAACTCGGAGATCCGCAAGACCTCGCCCTCATGCTGACCGTCAACGGCCAGGTGCTCCAGTCGTCGTCCACGAGCGACATGATGCGACCCGTGGCGCGCCTCATCAGTCACCTCTCGCAGGGCAGCACGTTGCTGGCCGGAACACTCATTTCAACGGGCACTCCCGAGGGAGCGGGCTACACGCGTTCGCCCCAAGTGCTGCTCTCCGACGGCGACGTGGTCGAGGCCACCATCGAGGGCATCGGCACGCTGGTCACCCACTGCCGCACGAGCGACTAGTCCTCGGTCACCCTGAGGTGGGCGGCTTCTCACCTGCGAGACGATCCGGCGCCAGCTCACGATCGACGTCTTCACGCGTCATGAGTCCGGCTTCAACCACCAGGTCGGCGACCGGACGGTTCCAGTGCAGTGCCTCCTTGGCGAGTGTGGCCGCCTGCTGGTAGCCGATGAACGGAATAAGTGCGGTGATCACACCAACACTCGACGCCACCATGTCGGCCAGTCGTTCCTCGTTGGCCGTGATACCCACCACGCAATTGATACGCAGTGTGAGGCAGGCCTGCGTCATCCACATCACGTTCTGCAAGAGCGAATACGCAATGACCGGCTCAAAGGCATTGAGTTGAAGCTGGCCGGCCTCGGCGGCCATCGTGACGGTCACATCCGTTCCCGCAATCGCGAAGGCCACTTGATTGACGACCTCGGGAATCACGGGATTCACCTTGGCGGGCATGATGGACGACCCCGCTTGTCGTGCCGGCAGATTGATTTCGCCGAATCCCGCCTGCGGACCGGATGACAGCAGCCTCAGGTCGTTGCAAATCTTGGACAACTTGATGGCGGAACGCTTCAACACGCCACTGAACGTCATGAACGCGCCCGCATCGCTTGTGGCCTCAATGAGGTCGGGAGCACTCACGATGTTCATTCCCGTGATGTCCGCGAGATGACGCACGACGGCCGCGCCGTATCCCGGTTCGGCCGTGATGCCCGTGCCGATGGCCGTAGCCCCCATGTTCACCTCGGACAGGTGCGGAATGGTCTCCGCGAGACGCGCCACATCCTCCCCGAGCGTGGTGGCAAAGCCGTGGAACTCTTGTCCGAGCGTCATGGGAACAGCGTCCTGCATCTGCGTGCGGCCCACCTTGAGGATGCCTGCAAACTCGTTGCCCTTGTCGGCGAATGCTCCTCGCAGTTCATCCAGTTCGGTCATGAGCCTGCCCAGCGACGTTGCCAAGGCAATCTTGACCGCGGTGGGATACACGTCGTTTGTGGACTGCGACTTGTTAACGTCGTCGATGGGGTGAAGGAACTGATACTCCCCCTTGGCGTGCCCCAGTAACTCGAGAGCTCGATTGGCAATCACCTCGTTGGCGTTCATGTTGGTCGACGTGCCCGCACCACCCTGAATCACACCCACCACGAACTCTTCGTGCAGCTGGCCGTCAATGATTTCGAGGCACGCGCGCTCGATCACGTCCGCCTTGGTGGCCTCTATCGTGCCGAGTTCAAGATTGGCGCGAACGGCGGCCAACTTCACGCAGGCCAAGGCGCGCACAAGATCCGGGAACACCGATATCGGTCGCCGCGCGATGGGAAAGTTCTCGAGAGCCCGCGCGGAGTGAACGCCCCAGTAGGCGTCCACAGGAACAGCAAGTGAACCGAGGGAGTCAGATTCCGTGCGCGTCGGCCCCTCATAGGCACCCGGCGTACTCATGAAATTGCCGGCTCGGTCCGTGGTCTTGAGCGCATCAATGTTGATGGGGCGAGTGTGCAGTGGCGCGTCAGACATGGTGCTCTCTCCTAGCTGAGTCGACGAAGCAGTGCGGTGACGAAACGAGATTTACGCGGCGTGTAGGGCGGATAGATCAGGCGCAGGGTGTCCGGGAAGAGTGGCTTGCTGAACACCGCGCGTTGGTGACTGAACACGTCGAACGAACGCTTGCCGTGATACGCGCCCATTCCGCTGGCGCCAACGCCGCCGAAGGGAAGCCCCGGAACACTCATGTGCGCCACGCCCACGTTGATGTCGAGGGCACCCGAGCTCGTGCGCTCGCGGAATGCTCGGCGCACCGAGCGTCGCGTGCTCATGACATAGAGCGCCAGTGGCTTGTCACGCTGGTTGATGAACGCAATGGCTGACTCAGCATCGGGAACAGAGACGACAGGCAGAACCGGACCAAAGATCTCCACGGTCATGACCGTTGACGTGGGCAGCACGTCGGCAAGAATGGTGGGCTCGAGATAGCGCGTTCCCACTTCTTTGCGACCACCGGAAACCACGGTGCCCAAGCGCAGCATGCTGGTGAGTCGCAGATAGTGATCGGTGGAGATGATGCGGCCGTAGTCGTCGCTGAGGCTCGGGTCGTCGCCATAGAGCTCGCGGATAGCGCCGGCGAGCTCGACCTGAAGGCGATCTTGAGCGTCGGGGGTCACGAGCACGTAGTCGGGAGCCACGCAGGTCTGCCCGGCGTTGATGAACTTGGCCCACGCGATTCGTCGAGCCACCGCCGTGAGGTTGCCCGTGCCATCGACGAAGACGGGCGACTTGCCGCCCAGCTCTAGCGTGACGGGGGTGAGGTGACGAGCGGCCTTCTCGGCCACAATCTTGGCCACACGCGATCCGCCTGTAAAGAAAATGTGATCCCAGGGCTGATCGAGCAGCCAGCCGGAAACCTCAGGGCCACCCTCCATGACCGCCACAGCGGCAGGGTCGAGGTACTTCTCCACCAGTCGGGCGACTGCTGCCGACGTGGCGGGAGCCAATTCACTGGGCTTGATCACGACGGTGTTGCCGGCGGCCAGCGCACCCACGAGCGGCGCCAACAGAAGTTGGAGCGGGTAATTCCACGGGCCCACGATGAGGACGGTTCCCAGCGGCTGTGGCACGGTTCGCGCCGAGGCGGGAGCAAGCGCCAGGGGCACGCGCTCACGCGAGCCGCGCATCCAGCGTCGTAGTTTGCGGCGCGTCAACCGCAGTTCGGCCAGAACAAAGTCAATCTCGGTGATCTGCGACTCGGTGGGGTGCTTGTGCAGGTCGGCGCGCAGCGCCTCGGCAATGTCGGTGGCGCCGTCGACGAGCAAGCGCTCCAGAGCATCCAGTTGTTGGCGACGCCACACGTAATCACGCGTGACATCCGATGCGAAATAGCTCCGCAGTCGCTCCACGGTCTCGGTCACGTTCTTGCGGTTGAGCCCAGACGCCATGCTTTCACCCTAACTCTCCGGCAAGCTCGACGACCAAAAAAAATACAGCGGGTCGGCGATCGAAACGACCACCGACCCGCTGTGAGGTGCGTGAGGTGAACTACGCCTTGTCGACGCCGTCCTGAGCCAGGATCTCGGCCTCGACCGCGCCACCCAGCTTCTCCTTCTGAGGATCGCCGTGCTCTCCACCCGAAAGCGCGTACTCTTCCTCGGGCGACAGCACGAGCCGGTTACGTCCCCAAATCGCGAAGACGATGATGAACAGCACGAACAGTCCGAGAATGAAGTACAGGGCGTAGATGAACGCCGGGTTCAGCAAGAATCCAACGAAGATGAGCAGTGAGAGCACCATGGCAATAACTGCACCGGTGATGCCCCACGGACTCGTGTACGGGCGCTTGGCGTTCTTGAACTTACGTCGCAGGATGATGAAGGCCAGCATCTGCATGATGTAGGCAATCACCGCTCCCCATACCGCGATGTTCAGAACGATGGCACCACCCACAGCACCCCAACCTTCGGGGTCTGCCGCGACGAGCAGGTCGACAACGACCAGGGCCACGAAGCCAATCACGCCACCGACCAAGAGTGCCACCCAGGGCGTCTTGGTCTTACCCGTGAGCGAGAAGAACTTGGGGTAGTAGCCGGCACGAGACAGCGAGTACATGTTGCGGCCATAACCGAACATGATGCCCTGGAGCGATGCCAGCAGACCGACGAGGGCGGCCAATGCCAGCACGGCAGCTGCCGTGTCGCCCACGATGGCGCGGAAGCCATCGAGCAGCGGTTCCCCCGCGGGACCCGTCGCCGCGGCACCCACCACACCCGTGTTGAGGAACAGCACGAGAACGGCAGCAATCACCAGTGTCAGCAGAGCCGTGCGGCCTGCCTTGGGGATGTCCTTGGTGGGATTGTGCGATTCCTCAGCGGCCAGCGGAAGTTCCTCGATACCGAGGAAGAACCACATGGCAAACGGCAGGGCGAACAGAATCGGCAACACGCCGTGGGGCAGGAAGGTCGTCTGTCCGGCATCCGCAGGGATGTCCCACAGCTTGTCGAAGCTGAACTGGCCCGAAGCCAGAGCCATGACGAAGAAGACCACCAGAATCGCGATCGAGATGAACGACACCACGATGGCGAAGCGGAACGACAGCGCGGCACCGGCTGCGTTGATAGCGACGAATACCGCGTACAGGATGATGTACCAGAGCCACATCGGCAGCGCGTGCTCCCCCTCGGGGAGTTTGAGCAACGTCACAAAGATGTTGTCGGCGTATGACGCGGAGAAGAACACGATGACCGCGGTGGTGGCCACGTACTCAATCGTCTCGGCGATACCGGTGATGAAACCACCCCACGGCCCCATGGCCGCTCGCGCAAACGAATAGGCACCACCGGTGTGCGGCATTGCTGCTGCCATCTCACCGATGCTGTAAATGAGGGCGTAGTACATGATCACCACGAGAACGAAGGCGATCGTCATACCACCGAAGCCGGCAAAGTCGATGCCGAAGTTCCAGCCGGAGAAGTCGCCCGAAATCACCGCGGCGATCGCGAGGCCCCACAGGGCCCAAATGCCGGCGGAGCGTTTCAGCCCGCGCTTCTCGAAATATCCCTTTTCGGCAGTGGTGTACTTGACGCCACCCACCTTCAGAGTGTCTTTAGCCATGATGTGTCAATCTCCTCGATCGTCATGTCTTGCGCCCGCGCTGCCCACACACGTCGGTGTGTGAGGGCATCACGCAAACTGTCTTGGCGCAACTATAGGGCGAATTCACAGAATCTGAACCCCCCGAAATAAAAACTTTGTGTTACAAGTCCGTCAGTTTCTTCGAATCTCTTTTCTTGCCACGTGCAGACCGCGCCTATGCTCTAAAAGACGAAAGTTCGATACCTCAACGGAGAGATTCAGATGACGCGCAATCCCGGATACCTCACCCTCGACGACCTCACCGCCCAGGTGGCAGCCGGCGAGATTGACACGGTAGTGGTGGCCTTCACCGACATGCAGGGACGCCTCGTCGGCAAGCGCGTTGCTGCCCGACTCTTTCTCGAAGACGTGGCGGCGCACGGGTCCGAATGCTGCAACTACCTTCTGGCGGTTGACGTCGAAATGAACACGGTCGACGGCTACGCCATGTCGAGTTGGGATCGCGGTTACGGCGACATGGTGATGACCCCCGACATGGCCACTCTGCGCGTGGCCCCGTGGCTGCCCGGCAGCGCACTGGTGACCGCCGACCTCAATTGGCTCGACGGCACGCCCGTGGTTGCCTCGCCCCGACAGATTCTGCAGGCGCAGGTGGCGCGTCTCGCCGAGCGTGGACTCGTCCCCTTCGTGGGCACCGAGCTCGAGTTCATCGTGTTCGACAACACCTACCGTGATGCGTGGACGCGCGGCTACCGGGGTCTGACTCCGTCAACCGACTACAACGTTGACTACGACCTGCTGGCATCCACACGCCTTGAGCCCATGCTGCGTGAGATCCGCAACGCGATGGACGGTGCGGGCATGTACTGCGAGGGCGTGAAGGGCGAATGCAACCTGGGGCAGCAAGAGATTGCGTTCCGCTACGACACCGCCGTGACGACGTGCGATAACCACTCCATCTACAAGAGCGGTTCCAAGATCATCGCCGAGCGTCACGACAAGAGCCTGACGTTCATGGCAAAGTTCAACGAGCGCGAGGGCAACAGCTGTCACATTCACCTCAGCCTGCGTTCCGAAAAGGGCGAACCCGTCTTCTCGGATGCCGCCGCCGAACACGGCATGAGCGACACGTTCCGCCACTTCTTGGCCGGTCAGATTGCCGCGATGAAAGAGCTCAGTCTCTTCCTCGCGCCCAACGTGAACTCGTACAAGCGTTACGTTGACGGCAGCTTTGCGCCGACCGCGATTGCGTGGGGGCTCGACAACCGCACGTGTGCCCTGCGCGTCGTGGGTCACGGCCACGCACTGCGCGTGGAGAACCGCGTCCCCGGTGGCGATGTCAACCAGTACCTCGCGGTGGCCGCCATGATTGCCGCCGGCCTGCACGGTATCGACAACAAGCTCGAGCTCGAAGACATCACCGAGGGCAATGCGTACACGGCCGACAAAGTTCGTGTTCCCACGAACCTCCGCGACGCGGCCTCGCTGTTCGCCTCCTCCACGATTGCCAAGGAGGCATTTGGCGCCGAGGTGGTTGAGCACTACGCCAACAACGCCCGCATTGAGATTGCCGCGTACGACGCGGCCGTAACTGACTGGGAGCGAGTTCGTGGCTTCGAGCGTCTCTAGACCCGTCATCGGCATCACCACGTACCTCGAGCAGGCTCAGTGTGGCGTCTGGGACGTGCGTGCGTCTTTTCTTCCCGAGGTGTACTTCAGCGCCGTGACGCGTGCCGACGGTGTGGCAATTCTCTTGCCACCCCAGCCATCCGATGCCGACTCAGCCCGAAACATCGTGTCACGCCTCGATGGACTCATCATCACCGGCGGTAAAGACGTCGACCCCGCTCGCTATGGTCAGAAACCTCACGAGACGACCGACGAGCCTCGACGCGATCGCGATGCGTTGGAGGATGACCTGTTTGGGGCGGCCATCGCGGCAAACCTGCCGTTTCTGGGCATCTGCCGAGGCGCGCAAATGCTCAACGTGCACCAGGGCGGCAACCTCATCCAGCACCTGCCTGAAGTCATTGGCCACGATCACTACCAAAAAGGCGGCGGAACATTTACGACCATGGATGTCGCCGTCGACGGCGGGACACACTTGTCTCGCATCGTGGGAGATCGTGTCACGGGTGCTCAGATGTACCACCACCAGGCGATCGACACAGTTGGACGTGACCTCGTCGTTTCTGCGCGAACGGCGGACGGAGTCATCGAAGGCATTGAATTGACCACCGTCGACTTTGGCATTGCCGTGCAGTGGCACCCCGAAGAAACGTCCGACGTCGACCCCCGACTCTTCGATGCTCTCATCGAAGCCGCCCACCACTACAGGAGCCGCTCGTGAGCTACACGCTGATCAATCCCGCCACCGAAGTGGCGATGGAGACCATTCCCGCACACGACGTGAGCTCGGTCGATGAGGCCGTCGAGCGCGCCCGCGTGGCACAGGTCGCCTGGGCCCGGCTGAACCCCGCCGATCGAGCAATGATTTTGCGTCGCTTCGCCGACGCCGTAGACGGCGACCGCGAGCACCTCGCCCAGCTCGAGGTGCGCAACTCGGGTCACCCCATCGGCAATGCCCGATGGGAAGCCGAGCACGTGCGCAACGTTCTTGAGTACTACTCGGCAACACCCGAGCGGATGTTTGGCAAGCAGATTCCTGTTGCCGGCGGACTCGACGTGACGTTCCAAGAGCCGCTGGGCGTCGTTGGCGTGATCACGCCGTGGAATTTCCCCATGACGATCGCCTCATGGGGTTTCGCGCCGGCTCTCGCGGCCGGCAACGCGGTCGTGCTCAAGCCGGCCGAGTGGACGCCGCTCACAAGCCTGCGACTCGCCGAACTCGGGCTCGAAGCCGGACTCCCCGAAGGACTCTTTCAGGTGCTCACCGGCAAGGGTTCCGTGGTCGGCAACCGTTTTGTCACGAATCCCGCCGTGCGCAAGGTCGTCTTCACCGGGTCGACCGAGGTGGGTAAGCAGATCATGGCCGGCTGTGCCGACCAGGTGAAGCGCGTCACGCTCGAACTCGGTGGCAAGAGTGCCAACATCGTCTTTGCCGATGCCGACGTGGCCAAGGCAGCCGCCACGGCACCGTCGTCGGTCTTCGACAACTCGGGACAAGACTGTTGTGCCCGCAGCCGCATCCTCGTTCAGCGATCGGTGTTCGACGAATTCATGCAGCACTTTGAGAAGGCCGTCACCTCGCTCACCGTTGGCGATCCCACCGATGGCGCCACCGACATGGGCCCTCTCGTCTCGGCAGCTCATCTGGCCGCCGTTTCCGAATACGTCGACTCAGATACGCCCGTCGCGTTCCGAGGCACGTCACCCGAGGGTCGCGGTTACTGGTTTGCCCCCACCGTGGTCACGCCCGAATCGCGCACCGACCGCTGCATGACCGAGGAAATCTTTGGGCCGGTTGTTGCCGTGGTTCCGTTCGAGGACGAGGCTGACGCCGTCGCCTTGGCCAACGCCACCGAGTTTGGGCTCTCGGGCTCCATCTGGACCCGCGATGTGGCTCGCGCCATCCGTGTTGCTCGTGGCGTGGAATCGGGCAACCTCAGTGTGAACTCGCACTCCTCCGTTCGGTACAACACACCGTTCGGCGGATTCAAACAGTCGGGTCTGGGGCGTGAGCTGGGCCCGGACGCGCACCTTGCCTTTACCGAAACCAAGAACGTCTTCATCCCCACCACAGAACAGGACTAGAGCATGGCCATTGCAAAAATCGACCTCACCCAGCGCCTTGCGGGCAAGGTCGCCGTTATCACCGGCGGCGCTTCGGGAATTGGCTTTGCCACCGCGCAGCGCCTGCGTGCCGAGGGTGCCACCGTCGTGATTGGCGACATGGACGAAACGGCTGGCCAGAAGGCCGCCGCCGAGGTGGAGGGCCTCTTCATCAAGGTCAACGTAACCGACGAGGCCGAGGTCGACAACCTGTTCGACCTCACCGCCAAGACCTACGGTTCAGTTGACATCGCGTTCAACAACGCTGGCATCTCGCCGCCCGACGACGACTCGATTGAGACCACCGAGTTGCCCGCGTGGCAGAAGGTGCAGGACGTCAACCTCAAGTCGGTCTACCTGTGCTCGCGTGCCGCCCTGCGCCACATGACCAAGCAGGGCAGCGGATCGATCATCAACACGGCCTCGTTCGTGGCCGTGCTCGGTTCGGCAACCTCGCAGATTTCATACACGGCCTCCAAGGGCGGCGTGCTGGCCATGAGCCGCGAACTGGGTGTGCAGTTTGCCCGCCAGGGAATCCGCGTCAACGCCCTGTGCCCCGGGCCCGTCAACACTCCCCTGCTGCAGGAACTTTTCGCCAAGGATCAGGAGCGTGCGCAGCGCCGGCTCGTGCACATCCCCATCGGCCGCTTTGCTCACGCCGAAGAGCTGGCCGCTGCCGTGGCGTTCCTGGCGAGCGACGATTCGTCGTTCATCACCGGTTCGACGTTCCTCGTCGACGGCGGCATTTCGGCCGCGTACGTGACGCCGCTGTAACCACCCAGACACGAAACACAAAGAAGTGGCGGCCCCGGAGAGGGACCGCCACTTCTTTATCTAACTGGAGTTACCTACGCAGCGATGGCCTGCTGGATGTAGGGAAGGATGAAGTACAGCAGGAAGCCCGCTGCCACCACCCAGAGCAGCCAGTGGATTTCCTTCGCCTTGCCGGCAACCGCGCGGAGGATCACCCAGAGGATGAAGCCCACACCGATACCGTTAGCAATCGAGTAGCTGAAGGGCATCACGATGATGGCGGCGAAGGCCGGGAACGCGATGCTCCAGTCCTTCCAGTCGATATCCACGACCTGAGCCATCATGAGTCCACCCACGATGACGAGGGCCGAAGCTCCCACTTCAATAGGAACGATTGACGTCAGCGGCGTGAAGAACATCGCGATGAGGAACAGCACACCGGTCACGGCCGAGGCCAGACCCGTCTTTGCTCCACCGGCGATACCCGACGCGCTCTCGATGTAAACCGTGTTCGACGACGTCGAGGTCAGACCACCGGCAACGGCACCGGCACCCTCAACGATCAGGGCGGCACGCAAGCGGGGGAAGTGACCCTTCTTGTCGGCGAGGCCAGCCTGCTTCGACAGACCGGTCATGGTGCCCATGGCGTCGAAGAAGTTGGAGAACACCAGCGTGAAGACCAACATGATTCCCGCGAGGGCGCCAATGCGGCCAAATGCACCAAACAGGTCAACTTGGCCGACGGACGAGAAGTCCGGAGTGGCGACAATCGATGTGGGCAGTCCGGGAACCGTGGTGTCCCAACCGAAGGGGTTGAAGCCGGCGTCGGAGAATTTGGGGCCGATGTGGAGGGTTGCCTCCAGAACAATGGCAACAATCGTAGCGATGACCAGACCAATCAGGATGGCAGCGCGCACGCGCAGCGCCATCAGGATGGCGATGACGACAACGCCGATGATGAAGCAGAGCGTAGGAACGCTCAGCAGGTGGTCGGCGCCCACACCCCAGTTGACGGGAACGGGGGTGTTGGCATCGTCACCGTTGCGACGAATCAGACCACCGTCGACGAGACCGATGAACGCAATGAAGAGACCGATACCCACGGTGATGGCCGTCTTGAGGGCTGCCGGCACCGCGTTGAAAATCATGGTGCGCAAGCCGGTGACGGCCAAAATCACAATAATGACACCGTCGATGACGACCAGACCCATGGCCTCGGGCCAGGACACCTGTCCGACCACGGTCACGGCCAAGAAGTTGTTGATACCCAGTCCGGCAGCCAACGCAAACGGCAGTCGCGCGATGAGACCGAACAGCAGCGACATGATGCCGGCAGTGAGTGCGGTGGCGCTACCAATGGCGAGGAAGTTGAGATTGTTTCCGTCAACGTCAGTTGCACTTTGGCTTGCCAGGATGATTGGGTTCAGGATGACGATGTAGACCATCGTCATGAAGATCACGACACCGCCACGAACCTCGGTGAGCCATGTTGAACCGCGCTTGGTAATTTCGAAGAACCGGTCGAAGCCGTTGACCGACTCGTCCTTTTTCTTCGAGGTTGTCTTCGTAGCAGTAGCCACTGAGCAACTCCTTTGTTGGGGGAAATGGGTTTCGCCAGAATACTGAGAATCTGCCGTGAAAGACGCGCTCGAATCGCCGGAAAACTGCCCGAATCTGAGATTGGCATCAACCTCTTCTTGAGGGTGAGAGAAATGCGTGATGCCGGAGGTTGTTCTGCTCACCCCAGCGAAAGTTTCCAGATTCCGCGCCAACTTCTAGGCTGGACACATGGCCCTCCCCCACGAACAGTCGGCAACCGCACGCGAACAGCAGGGAATCACGCTCGACGAGATGCTGCCGGAAGCAGCGCGGCTCGACACGCTCCGCGTAAACGAGTGGTCGCTCGGCATCGCGATCCTCGAACCCACCGCCGCACACCGGGGCAACGTCCTTCTCGTGCCCGGCTTTACGTCGTCGCGCTCCACGTTCTTCTGCATCATGCAGCAGCTGGCTGATGCCGGATACCGCGTCGTCGCAATGTCTCAGCGCGGCCAGCCCTACTCGCAGGGACCTGATTCGCCTGAGGGCTACTCGTTGGCCGAACTGGGCAGCGACCTCATCGGCGTCATCGACGCCCTCGGCTGGAATGACCCCGTGCACCTTCTCGGCCACAGCTTTGGCGGCCTGGTCGCGGCCGAGGCCGTGATTAAGGCGCCCACGCGCTGGGCAAGCCTGACACTGTGGAACTCAGGCCAGCAGAACATGGGTGTCGACAAAGGAATGGCCGAAGGACTGGCCGGACTTCGCGAGCACGGACCGCGCGCCCTCTGGGTGCACGATCGTCTGGCCAGCGGACAAGACCCCGATGCCGACCTCCGCGGCGAACTCAATACGATCGAGCAGTTCTACTATGACCGGATGATGACCACACACCCCGCCCAGCTCGACGCGGGTCTCGACCATCTCGCCTCACAGGTCGATCGCGTGGACGAACTTCGCGCGACCGGCGTTCGCACACTCGTGTCGCACGGAGACGCCGACGACGCCTGGCCGATAAACCAGCAGCGTGCCGACGCCGAGCGATTGGGCGCCCGCTACGTGGTCATCGCCAACGCGGGCCACTCGGCCCACCAAGACAACCCGGCGGACGCAGTCAGCGCGCTCACGGCATTCTGGGGCTAAGCGACCTCGGCAGCCAGGTCGGCCGCCAGTTCCTGCTGGCTCATCGTGCGCGCCAAGATGTCGATGAGCGCGTCGAGAGCAACCGAATCCTGCGAACCCGCCTCCGTCTCGATTCCCTCGAGTGCGCGCGCGGCGAGACCCTGCTTGCTGTCAATAAGTTCGGCAATCTTGGCGTCGATTGTTTGCGCCGCAATGATTCTCCAGGCAGTGACGGGAACCTCTTGGCCAATGCGGTGAACGCGGTCGATGGCCTGCGTTTGCTCGGCAGACGTCCACGACAGTTCGGCGAGAACCACATTGGATGACGCCTGCAGGTTGAGGCCCACGCCGGCCGCGGTGAGCGAACACACGGCCACGGCAACCGACTCGTCCTCGTTGAAGGCGTCAATCGCCTGCTGGCGAGCTGGAGTGGTTTGGTCGCCACGGATGGACACATGCTTCAACCCAGCGGCGCTAAAGGCACGCTCGGCCTGATCCATCACGTCGATGTGCTTGGCGAAGAAGACCACCTTGCCCACTGAGCGGGCCAGTTGAGTGGCGTATTCGGCGGCGAGGCCGGCCTTGGCCTGGCCGATCTTTCGCACCATAGTGAACACGTTCTCACCGGTCTTGGCGTTCTTGGACTCGTCGAGCTCCTGCTGCGCGACGAGGCGCATGAGTTCGCGCGACGATCCCGTGAAGTTTCCCGACGAGACCATGCGGCGATAGCGATCGGCCAGACGGCGTCCGAGCTCCGCCTCGGCCTCGCGAATGCCGGCGCCGTATTCGTCGTCCAGCTCCACGGGAAGATCGACGACGCGCTTGGACGGTAGATCCTTGGCGACATCGATCTTGCGACGACGCACAATTCCCATCGAAACGACCGCGGAGCGTGCTTCAGCGTAGAAGTCTTTGTCGGCCGGGGTGAGACCCGTGGCCTCAAGCTTGCCCATGAGTGTCGAGGCCGGAACATCACCGTTAATCCAGCCGAGGAAGCGCCAAATCGCGCGGAAGTCATCGATGTCGTTAATGAGCGGCGTACCCGTGAGCGCAATACGCAGCGGATTGCCACCGGGGGTGCGCTGGCAAATGCGATCGGCCAGGGCGAGCACGTGCTTGGAACGCTGTGATGTGAGGTTCTTGATGAAGTGCGCCTCGTCAACAACCATGCCCTTGAAGCCCATCTCGGCAATCCAGTTGAGGTGTCGGTCGAGCACTTCGTAGTTGACGATGATGACGTCGGCAAACGCATCGACATCTTGGCCGTCGCCGTGAATCACGGTGGCGCGGCGGCCGGGAATCCAGCGCTCAACCTCACGCGCCCAGTTCATCTTGACCACGTTGGGGACGACCGCGAGCAGCGGGAATGCGCCCGCGACGGAAGCGGCAATCAGACTCTGAGCCGTCTTGCCCAAACCGGGTTCGTCGGCGAGGAGGAACGTGCGATGTCCCGCACGCACCGACTCAATGAACTGAATCTGGTGAGGCATAAGCTCCAGCCCCTTGGGGCTGTAGCGGTCGAACTTGGGCAGCACGGGCAGGTCCATGCACGCCGAACCTCCGCCGGCACCCTGCTCAAACGCTTTGAAGAGCGGTGCGAGCAGTTCCCAATTCGAGAGGCGTACGACAGGAGCCACGGGGGTGGCCGAATCGAGCACGGGCTGAATGAAGGGGGTTGCGCGTAGCTTGGCTTTGACCGACGACGGCAACACCTGCTTTTCGGCTAGTTCGGGCGACAGCACCTCGACCGGCTTCGCCGTCTCGGTGGTGATGATCAGATCTTCGGGGTCTACCTCGGCACCCGATTCGAGCAGCCAATCCCGGCGCATCTTTTGGGCCACGGGACTGGCCGCGTGATCCACCTCGAGGAGAGCAATTAGCGATGTGTCGCGTGCGGCGGTCTTGGCCAGAATCGTGGCCACACCATCGAGGCGCTTGAGCTGTTCCATCCGCTGCTGATCGGTGAGGGTGGCGTCGCCCTTGACTCGGGCGCGTTCCTCCCGCACGAGAAAGGCGATGACCTGAAACTTCGTGCGGTTGGTGGGACCGACCTTTTTGCCCGTGACGGCCTTGGTCTCCACCTCGCGAACCTTGCGGGCAAGGATCGGAATGAGCCCCGAGTTGTCGAGGTTAGTGCGGCGTGAGCCGTTGCGTGACAATGCGTCTCCTGTTGAACGGCCCACGGGAAACATGCCCCCGGTAGCCAGGTAGTGGTGATGGTGAGCCTCACCTGTCCCCTGGCGCAACGCTCCTGAACGGAGCGGGCCACTGGGCAAAACGGTGTTGCTTCGATTTAGATACTACCGCGTTTAGCAGGACTCTGTGTTCGCCGGCTAGGAACGGGTGGGAACTTTGATGAGAAATCCCGCCCACAGCATGACCGCCGCCGCAAAGATTTCCATGAACAACCATCCCTGCCCCAGCGCCGTCAGGGGCGTGATGAGGTCGATGACCGGATTCCAAACCACCACGATGGCAGCAAGCAGGATTCCGAACGCAATGTACGACGTCTTGCGCGCCTGAATGCAAAAGACGAGCATGATCGCGGCGAGGATGGACCCCGCGAGGCGAACTGCGAAGACCCACTCGGTGCCAACCAACCACAGACCGAGCAGAATGCCCGTTGCCCCCAAAATGCCCGGGAGGATGCCGGGACGCATCACGGCGTCGGGGTAGCGTTTCTGAGCTGTTGTCACGGCACTCAGCCTACGGGGTTGTCTCGACAGGCTCGGCAGTCGGCAGCGTCTCGGCCGGCGACGCGACTGCGGTCGTGGACCCCTTCGCGCCCGCCAGCTCCTTCACGCGAATGCGCCCATACGACGCGAGGCGCAACGAGTTGAGGACGACAAAAATGCTTGAGAACGCCATGGCCGCGCCGGCGAGCATCGGATTGAGCAGACCCAGCGCTGCGAGCGGGATGGCGGCGCCGTTGTAGATGAACGCCCAGAACAGGTTGCCGTGGATTGTTCGCAGGGTGCGGCGCGAGAGGTCGAGCGCGTCGGCAACCGCAACGCCCGTGGGGCGCAGGAGCGTGATGTCGCTGGCCGCGCGAGCGAGGTCGGTTCCGGTTCCCATAGCGATACCCATGTCGGAAGCCGCCAGCGCTGCAGCATCGTTGACGCCATCGCCCACCATGGCGACCGTGTGTCCCTCAGCCTGGAGCGCAACGATGAAGGCGTACTTACCCTCGGGCGATGCCGACGCCTCGACCTCATCAATTCCCACCTCGTTGGCAACAGCCCAGGCGGCACCCGCGTGATCACCCGTCAACAGGATGACGCGCATGTTCATGTCTTTCAGGCGCTGCACACTCTCGGCGCTGTCGGGTTTGACGTCATCCTTCACGGCCAGGAGGCCACGTACCAAGCCGGCCCACCCGACGCAGACCACCGTTGCGCCTAACGCGTTGAGCCGATCCGCATGGTCGATGAGATCGGTGGTGGCGGCCAAGTTTGCTTCGCGCATCCATTCGCGCGTGCCCACCCACACACGTTCGCCGTCTATCGACGCGCTGACGCCCTTGCCGGGCACCGATTCGAAATTGCGACTGCCCGAGGCGAGGACAGGAGTGGATGAATCTGCCTCCGCGGCGCGTATCACCGCCTTCGCCAAAGGGTGCTCCGAACCTGCTTCCACGGCAGAAGCCATCGCGAGCACCGAGGCTTCACCCACACGTTCCGTGACAGTCATGACTCCCGTGGTGAGTGTGCCCGTTTTGTCGATCACGACGGCGTCGATACGGGCCGACTGTTCGATAACTTCCGGACCGGCCACGACGATTCCGAGTTGTGCCGCCCGTCCCGTGCCCACCATGAGGGCCATCGGAGTGGCCAATCCGAGGGCGCAGGGGCAGGCAATCACCAGCACGGCGACCGCCGCGGTGAACGCAGACGCGGGGGCGAAGCCGAGAATCAACCACACCGCCAGGGTCACGATGGCGATGCCGATCACCACGGGCACGAACACCGCCGAGATGCTGTCGGCCAGTCGTTGCACCGCGGCCTTCTTGAGTTGCGCGTCTTCGACCAGGCGAGCCAACTGAGCGATTCGCGTGTCAGCGCCCACGGCAGTGGCGCGAATGCGCAGCACGCCATCGAGGGGAATCGTCGTACCCGTCACCACATCGTTGAGCGAGCGCGACGCCGGCATGCTCTCGCCCGTCACACTGCTTTCGTCGACGCTAGCGTGGCCCTCAACCACCACGCCATCGGCGGCGATCCGCTCCCCCGGACGCGTGACAAAGATGTTTCCCACTCGCAACTCATCGATCGGAATGGTGACGATCTTGTCGCGGCGAACCACATCAACCTCGGTGACGAGCATGTCCCCCAGAGCGCGCAGCGCCTCGCTGGCACGACGCTTGGTGCGGTCTTCAACGAGGCGTCCCACCAAGATGAAGGTGATCACGCCCGCGGCGGTCTCAAAGTAAATGGAATCGGCAGGGTTCTGGGCCCAGGCAAAAAAGGTCAGCGAGTGTTGCATGCCGATCATGCCGGCGCTGCCAAAAATGAGCGCGTATAGCGACCAGAAGAATGCCGCGAAGGTGCCCAGCGTGATGAGTGTGTCCATCAGCAAGGCGCCGCGTCTGAGATTCAGGAACGTCGTGCGGTGAATGGGATAACCGCACCAGAACACCACGGGAATCGCAAGAACGAGTGAGACCCACTGCCATCCCAAGAACTGCCAGGGCGGAACCATGGCAACGGCAATCAGAGGCACCGAGACAATGATGGCGACAATGGTGCGCCAGAACAGCGAGATGTCGAGACCGAGAGCAACATTCCAATCGATGCGGCTGAAGAAGTTACCGTCCTCATCGACCTCGTCATCGGCCGGCTCGGAAACAACGACCGGTGCTGCCTGAGTGCGGTGACGCTTGCCCGGTTCGGCGACGTAACCCACCTTCGCCACGGCCGCGATCAAATCGTCGGTGGTGACGGTCGTGGGGAACTCAACCCGGGCCGAATTCGTAGCCAGGTTGACCGCGGCGCTCACTCCCTCGATTGCCGCAAGGCTTTTCTCCACGCGAGACACACAACTCGAGCACGTCATTCCCTCGATGTCCAGAACCACGGTGTCGAATACGACAGCGTCGAGAACTCCGGTGTCGACACCGGCGCTGTTCTTTGCTTTCGCCCTCGCCATGAGTTCCGTCCTTCCCGCTCCCACTCTCAGTCTGCCCCGAGGCTCGAAGGGATGCAAAAGCCTCACGTGAGAGTCCACCACCTGAGGGAACGCCAGAGCGCCACGCCAATCCTTTTCAGGTGGCGTGGCGCTGTGAGGCGAGGGTGCGATGAACGCGCTACTCGCTCGATTACTAGCCGTTGCGGTGCGGTCGATCTCCGCCGCCAGGCTGGCCGGCGTGATTGCCGCTCGGTGCCTGACCGGTCAACGGCGCGTCACCGGGTACAGCATTGGGATCCACGGGGGCCATGGGTGCGTTCGGGTCGAAAGCTCCCGGCCCCGCACCGTCACCGGCCATTCCGTCGGGAGCTCCGCCGCCCATGCCTTCGCGCTCTTCGCCGCCCATTCCGTCACGGTCTCCGGCCATGCCGGGCTTGCCGTGATCCCGCATCTGCGATGACTCAGACTTGTTGTGGTGGGGACCGTCGACGGCCTGGCCGATTGCGGCGCCACCGATTCCGGAAGCCACGAGGAGACCCAGCCCTGCCGCGGCAACACCGGCGATCACACCGGCACTCCACGAGCGGCCGGTCGACGAGGCGTTCTCAGAGTTGTTGCGTGCGCTTGACGCCGCCGCTCCACTTCCCTTACCAAACACCGCGTCGCGTCGCTTCGGGGTGTCGGCAGATGCGGGCGTGCTGTTGGTTGACTCGTCCTTAGGCATTTTCTGCCCCTTTCGTTTGGTGAGTGTGTGTCATCCGGGTTGTCTGACAGTCATCACTCTGACCGCGGAGTCTATGCAGACCCTATGAGGCTCATGAGGACGGCTTGTGAGTTCGGGATTCGGCGGCCGCAACGATGCGACGCGCCATTCCGCTAAAAATGATGCCGTGGAAAGGCAAGATCGACAGCCAGTAGAGCCGTCCCGCTAAGCCGCGAGGAAAGAAGATGGCACGCTGCGAGTATGTGCTGCCGCCCGTCGACGAGTTGCTCACGACGGACATTTCAAGCCAAGCGAGGCCGGGAACCTTCATCTCGGCGCGGAGGCGCAGAAACGAGCCCCGGTCGATGCGTTCCACACGCCACCAGTCGAGGGCCTCACCCACGCGGAGATCGTTGGGGTGGGCTCGTCCACGGCGCAGCCCCACGCCGCCGACTAATTTGTCGAGCGCACCGCGGGCCGCCCACGCCACCGGCATGGAGTACCAGCCGTTGTCACCGCCAATGCCTTCGATGATGGCCCACACGTCGGCGGCCGAGGCCGTCGTCTCGCGCGATCGTGCGTCGAGATAAACCCGGTGCCCCGTCCACTCGGGGTCGCTGGGCAGTGGATCGCTGGGAGCGCCATCGACGCTCGAGTTCTGCCAACTGGTCTCGAGGTCGCCGCCCTTCATGCGGTCGAGCGCCAGATGCACGGCCGTTCGATACGGCAGCAGCCCTTCTTTCGGTGGCGCAATCACGTCATCGATGTCGCGGTTCTTCATCACGCAATCGTGTTGCAGGCTCGCAATGATGGGCACGGCGAGCGCCCGCGGGATTGGCGTGACGAGGTTGACCCATTGGCTCGCCAGGTAGGGCGTGAGCACGGGAAGCTTGAGGATTTTGCGCGGCTCCATGCCCGCCTCCACCGCGTACCCGTTCATCATCTGGGCGTACGTGAGAACTTCGGGGCCACCAATGTCGAAGGCCCGAGAAACGGTGGTGGGCACGCTGGCCGCCGCAATCAGGTAGTACATGACGTCGCGCACGGCGATGGGCTGGATGTTGTTGCCCACCCACTTGGGCGCGGTCATCACCGGCAACACGTCGGTGAGGTGTCGAATCATCTCGAAGCTCGTGGAGCCGGATCCGATAATCACACCCGCCTGCAGCACGAGTGTGGGGGCGCCCGAGGCCAGCAGGATGTCGCCCACCTCGGCACGGGACCGTAGGTGTTTTGACAACGACACGTCGTCGGGGTGCAGTCCCCCCAGGTAGACGATTCGTCGCACGCCCTGCGTGAGGCACGCTGTGGCAACGTTCCGGGCACAATCAACCTCGGTGGTCTCAAAATCGCCGTGCTGCCCCATGGAGTGAACGAGGTAGTAGACCACGTCTATGTTGACGCACGCGGCGTCCACGTGGCCGGCATCGCGGAGGTCACCCTCGACGATGTCGACCCGCGTGGCCCACGGGACGTTCCGCAGTTTCTCGGCGTTGCGCACGAGCACGCGCACCTCAAAGCCCGCCTCCAGAAGGCGAGGAACGAGCCGCCCACCGATGTATCCCGTAGCTCCGGTCACGAGGGCGCGTCGCAGGGTCATGGTGCCACCCTACGAAGTGGTGTTCAGAAAAGCGAACGTGGCCGGTGCTAGCGTGACGGTCGTGGGGAAATACACGGGGGTTCGGCGAATCGCGCAGGCGTGTGTCGTGGCCGGGTCGCTGTCACTGCTCGTCCTCACGGCCGGCTGCGGAATTCAGCCGAGCTCCTCACCGAGTACGCGCACCCCCACCCCCACGGCATCTCCCCGGACGGTCACGCCCGCTCCCGTGGCGAGCACCACACCCACCAGCGCGCCGGCGCCCGTCTTTGCCACGGGAATCGATGCCTTCGCGCAGATGCTGAGCTCATTGCCCGTCGACGACCAGCCCGAATCGCACACCGGATACGTGCGCGAGTACTTCACCCTGTGGGTCGATGCCAATCGCAACGGATGCAATACCCGCGCCGAAGTGCTTATTGCTCAGACCCTGGCAGCGATCACCCGCCACGGCTCGTGCACCATCGATTCTGGTGCGTGGGTGTCGCTCTACGACGGCCTGACGCTCACCACAGCAGGCGACCTCGACATCGATCACGTGGTGCCCTTGAGTGAAGCGTGGAAGTCGGGTGCCTGGCAGTGGGATGCGGCCACCCGCGAACAGTTCGCCAACGATCTCGGCTACCCGGGTGCCCTTCTGGCCGTGTCGGCGAGTTCGAATCGATCCAAGGGCGACAAGGATCCGTCCCGATGGATGCCCGTCACCGGCGCCACGTGCGACTACGTGCAGCGCTGGATTGGCGTCAAATTCCGCTGGTCGCTCACCGTCGATTCGACCGAGAAGTCCGTGCTCTCGGCGGCACTCGTTGGTTGCGCCGTTGTTTCTGAACCCATACCCGTCAAGGCCACCGTGACCACGTCACCGAAACAGGCACCCGCACCCGCCGCAGCGGGGGCAAGCGGCGCCGGCGGTCGCGGATCGGGCGACGGCGTGACCGATCCCAATTACGGCACCTGCAAGGTCGCCAAGGCTAATGGTCGCGGCCCTTACATTCGCGGTGTCGACCCTGAATACGCCTTCTACCGCGACGGCGACTCCGACGGCATGGTCTGCGAGTAATCGAGCAGGCGAGCGACGCGCGCCCACCTCTAGACTGAGCGTCGACGGTTGCTCGTTGCTTCCGCACCCAACGATGAAAGTGATCACATTCACATGAACAAGAACCTCCTTCGCGCCGGGGCCGTCACGTCGGCAGCCCTCGTCGCCGTGGGCCTCAGCCTCACCGGTGTAGGCGTTGCCTTCGCCGCTACCCCTGACGGTCTCACGGGAACGCTTGCTACCGACCTCAGCTCAACCCTCAACGTTGACTGCGATGCCGTGACCGACTGGACAAGCCCGACAGTGTGGATGGCCTCCGGAACCACCGCAACCGTCAATGTCACCGGTACGTGCGATGGCGCAAGCGGACTTTCGTTTAGAACGGAGGACCCCACACTTGCTTCCCCCGGCGGCATCACCGTTGGCGGCGTACACACTGATGCAACGTCCTTCGGAGCTTCCGTTTCCGCTCCCGCGACTTTCACGGTCGATGCAAACACAGACATCATCATCTACAAGACCGGTGGCTCTGACTTTGCAGAAATCGCCTTCATCGCCGCGGAAGACACACCCGACCCCTCAGGCGAGCTGGGCCAGACGACAAATGTGTCCCTGGCCTCAACGGCGTCTGCGGCCAACACCTTCACGGCAACTGACCAGGGAGGCGGCGAGCACGCGCTTGGCGGCAACGACAGCTGCCTCATCCAGCCCGGCGAGCACCCTTACGCGACCTACAACCTCACCGTCGGACT
>CANFVD010000024.1 GCA_947450345.1 Actinomycetota bacterium | reverse complement strand
CGCATCCCAGCGCTTCTTGAGGTCGAGAGCGTCGGCGATGTCGCGCAGGTAGAGCACGCCGTCGAGTTCGGCGCCCTCGGTGGGCAGACGACGCGGCGTGGAGCCGGTGGTCAGCGCCATCTTGTCGAAGTGGATCTCGCGGCCGGTATCAGTGGTGGCAAGGCCACGATCACCCGAGAGATCAACCTTCAGTACCTTCTCGTCCGGCACGACCACAATCTTGTTGTAGACATAGAACGACGGCGCCCGAAGTTCGAGCGACTCGATATCGGCGGTGCCGTGCAAAAAAGCCTTGGACAGCGGTGGGCGTTGGTAGGGGCCGTGCGGCTCCTCGCCCACGAGTTCGATGCGTCCCTCAAAGCCGTTCTCGCGCAACGAGACGGCAATCTGCATGCCGGCCTGGCCGGCACCCACAATCAGGACGTCACTCATGGCCTAAACCTGTTCGGGCGCGATGCGAACGATGAGACCGTCGAGGTCATCGTTCATTTTGATCTGGCACGAGAGGCGGCTGGTGGCCTGGCGGTCCGAGGCGGCTCCGTCGAGCATGTCGTCCTCGAGGGGGCCGGGCTCGCCCACCTTGGCGGCGAAGGCATCATCCACGAAAACGTGGCAGGTGGCACAGGCGCAGGCTCCGCCGCACTCGGCAACGATGCCGCGCACGCCGTTCTTTACGGCCGTCTCCATCACGGAGTCGCCGTCGCGGGCGTCCAGCGTGGTCTCGACGCCGTCGGGCTGAATGTAGGTCACTTTGGGCATGGGGATTTCTCTTTCGTGAGTTCTAACAGTGAATCTAAGGGACTAAATGAACTGCTTGCCGCCATCGACGACGATGGTCTGGCCGGTGATGTATCCGGCGTCCGCAGACGCCAAAAACAGTGCTGTTCCCACCATGTCATCCGGCTGGCTGGCGCGAGGGATGGCGCGGCTCGAAACGCCGTAGGTGTCGGCATCCTCCATGAGGCTCAAGCTCGCCTCGGTGAGCGTGAACCCGGGGGCGATCGCATTGACCGTCACACCGGTCTTGCCCACCTCGCGTGCCATCACGCGGGTCATGCCAATCACGGCGCCCTTGGACGCCACGTAGTGCATCCACATGGGCGAACCCGAGAACACTGTGGCTGAGGCGATGTTGATGATGCGACCCGTGGCCTGCGTCATCTTGGGGAAGGCGGATGCGGAGACGAGCCAGGCGCCCTTGACGTTGACGGCCATGACGCGGTCCCACTCGTCGGGGTCGAGCTCGTAGAAGGGTGCGCGCTTGATGGTGGCGTACATGGCGGCGTTGTTGATGACCACGTCGATTGAGCCGAACGCGGCGAGGGCGGCATCCATGAGTGCGTCGGTGGATGCCTTCTGGGTCACGTTGGTCGTGACAGCGATCGCCCTGGGTTTCGACGAGGAATTGGCTCCTGCCTTCTCGACGAGGTCCACGGTCTCGTGAGAGCCGGCCTCGTTCATGTCGGCTACGACGATGTTGGCGCCGCGTGCGGCAAAGCCCTCGGCAAAGGCGCGACCCAGACCGCCGGCGGCACCGGTGACGATCACGGTCTTGCCGGCGAATTGAGTGGTGTCAGTCATTGAGGCGTCCGTTCTTGCGAAGTTCCATCATTTGGGGGCTGAGGTCCATGCACTCCACTGCCATCAGCGCCAGGGACATGTTCTTGGCCTCGTCGGTAAACAAGACGTCGTAAGCGCGGTAGCTATTGATGCGCAGCGACTCTTCGCGGTTCAAACCAAAGCGCGGCATGGCCACGTCGGTGCCGTGGGGTGAAACGCGCCACACCTTGTCGGCGTCTTTGACGAGCTTGTCATTGAGGCTCAGCGCGGTCAGACGCGTGTCGTGGCCGTCGATGATCTCGCAGATCTCGTCGATGTCGGCCGCCGGGATTCCCGCTTCAGTAAGGATTTCGCGCGCTATGCGCGCACCCTCCTTCTCGTGCTGAAATACCGCCCAGTCGTAGGAGCCGTCGCGATCGGGGGCAATGGCCTGAAACGCGTCGTACTCGTCGACGGTCGACCATCCGGTGTCGTGCAGGATGATGGCCGGCAGCACAATGTGCTCGTGGGCATCGGGGATGTGGTGCAACAACTGACGCGCGATGCCATACGAGTACAGCGTGTGGGCGTCGTTGTCACGGGTTTGCAGGTAGGGCGTGGCGAGCTGCCAAATGAGCGTATCCCGCTCCCCCATCGAGATCATTCCGGGAACATCGTCGTAAGCCGGAATCAGGTGGCTTACTTCGCGTCCAAGGTGATTGATCGGGGAGCGGGATACGTTCTTCATTTGTTTAGCGGTGAGGTCCTACTTGAGGATCTCGACCGTGCCTTGATTGCCGTCAACACGGAGTTTCATGCCCGTCTTGATCGTGGTCGAGGCCTTTCCGGTTCCGGTCACAGCGGGCAGACCGTACTCACGGCACACGATGGCCGCGTGGCTCATCATGCCGCCGATGTCGGTAACGGTTGCGCTGATCTTTCCGAACACGGGGCCCCAGCTCGGGTTGGTAACCGGAGCGACGAGAATCTCGCCCTGCTTCAGTTCGCCCAGCTGGTCGGGGCTCGTGATGACGCGGGCAATACCCTCGACAACACCGCCCGAGGCGGCCATGCCCTTGAGTCCACCCTTGCCCGAGTCGTCGGCGCCCAGCCACTGCTGAACCTGCTCCGTGGTGATACCCCAGAGCATGACGGTGAAGGGCTCGTTGATCTCTGCCGGAGGCTCGTTGAACGCGGGCGCGGGGCGCTGCGTCTCGAGTGCCGCGATGATCTTGGTGCGGCGCTCGATCTCCTTGGGCCAGTACGAGGGGCCGATTGCCGGCGTGCCGACAGCCCATCCGTTGGCGTAGTCAAACAGAACCGGGCGAACCTCGTCGCGCGACAGGTAGAGGATGTCTGTGGCGTTGCCCCAGAAGCCCTCGTCTGCCAGCAACTGACCGAGCTGACGAACCTTGCGCCAGAAGACGCCCATGGTCCAGTGCTCGATGTAGAAGTTGTGGTCTTCAACGTAGGGGTAGACCGCGCGTGCGAGGCCCATCTTGCCGTTGAAGGTTTCCTTGGCTTCTCCATCGAGTGCGTCGGCGTACTCGCTCACGATACGGTCGCGCTCCACGAGGAGCTCGTCCTTCGGGCGGCGCAGACGCTCGCCCTTGGCGACACGGGCAACGTAGTCAACCGTGTAGCCCATGGGCAGGTCGAGGTTGTCACACCAGTACTCGTCGGTTCCGTAGAAGCCGTTGCCCGAGGTGTAGTTGAACCACGGGTCCTGTGCGTCTTCCCAGGCCTTGATCCACTCGGCGCCCTTGGGGGCAGCCTTGACGGCCTCGAGGATCTGCGCGGCGCTCTTGCCCGCAACAAAGTGAGCGGTGAGGTCGAGCTTCACGGCCTTGTCGGCGAGTTCCTTGAGCTCGTCGTCGGGACGGAACAGCACCGAGTCCACGCCCATAACCATCTTGGCGATGGCGAGGTCGGGGATGCCGGGGAATGCTTCCTTGCAGAAACCAAAGAAGTCGAGGTAGGCCACGTAGCCCAAGTTCAGGAACTCGAAGTGACGCTCCCAGTTCTTGTAGCAGAGGCTGATCAGACGGTCGTAGTCGTCAAAGAGCTGAACCGAGGGGTCCTGTCCCTTGCCGCCCTTGACGTCCTCGAGGGAAACCATCTCAGGAAGCTTCTCGAAGTTGATCGCGTTGATCTCTTCGATGTTCTTGAGAACATCCTTCTTCCAGTTCTCGAGCAGCGAGGCCCAGTTCTGGAAGTAGTGTCCGGCACGCTCCAGGAAGTGAGGAACGCGGTCGCCAATGAGCTCCGGCGCAACAGCCACAGGGCTGAAGTAGTTGTATCCGAGGTGGATACGGAAGTCGATGCCGTTGGCGGGGGGAATGATGTAGTGGCGCGTGTTGTAGGCACCGAGGCAACGGCTGGCGTACTCAACGCCGATGACCTCGAAGGGCTTGAACACGTTGGGCCAGTGCTGGCTGTCACAGAACCAGAACTTCTGTTCTTCCTGCTTGCGCAGGTTCTCCTGAAAAATCAGGTTGTAGGGGTAGAGCCCCTGCCATCCCTCGGCACCTTTGGGGGTCTTGGTGTCGTAAGGAGACGGGAAGCTCTTTGCGGCGCGTGGCGACATTGCTCGGCCTTTCTCTTCTCAATTGGGTGGGATAGTGCTGTGTGTTTTTCGGGTTGGGCTTGCGGTGTTACTTGTCTTTGCCCAGGTTCATCGAACCGAGCATTGACTTGGTAATGGCTTCAATGCCAGAACCGGGCGAGGACACTTTGACCTCAGCCTTCTTCTGCGACCACACCGTTTCGGGGCGGCTTTGCAGCAGAAGGACATTGCTGCCGTCGGGCAGATCGGCATCGATCGCCCACTCGACGTCTTGAACCGAGCCGTAGTGCTTCTCGGCGGCCTTGGCCAGCTTGGCCACGGCAATAACCTGGTCATCCGACATGCTCGGCGCGTTGCGGCGCTCAGCGTCAACCTCGCGACGAACAATTCCGCCACGACCGGTGGGTACGAGCTCTTCGTGCTTGTCGCTGATGATGCGGTTGACCACGACGAGCATGACCTTGTCGACCACGAAGTTGTCGGGGGTCACTTCGCCCGAGACAACCATTTCACCGAGGCCCCAGGAGGAGTCGATCACGATCTTGGTGCGGTCGCCGTTGGCGGGGTCGATGGTCATGGCCACGCCCGAGGCGTGCGAGTTGACCATCTTCTGAATGGCCACCGAGATGGAGAGACCCTCACTCGGAATCTTGTTGGCTTCGCGGTAGCTGATGGCGCGAGCGGTGTACAGGCTGGCCCAGCACTCGCGAATCTTCTCCATCACGTTGTGCTCGCCCTCAATCCAGAGGTACGTGTCTTGCTGACCGGCGAACGAGGCGTCGGGCAGATCTTCCGCCGTGGCGCTCGAGCGCACGGCCACGGCAACCTCGCCGCCACAGAGCTTCATGAGTTCGCGATACGCGGTCACAACCTCGTCGCGCACGGCATCCGGAACTTCCTGCGTGAGGATGAGCTCGCGAATCAGCGTGGCCTGTCGATCGATGTCGTCGGGGCTGTCGTAATTCAGGCCCTTGAGGTGTCCGGCAATCTGGTCGTGCAGCGTGGTCTGGTTCATCACGGCGTCGAACGCGTCGGTGGTCACCGCGAATCCGGGAGGCACGGGCATTCCCGCGCTGGTCATGATGGCCAGCGACGTGCACTTACCACCGAGGCGATCGTGCTCGGGCTTTTCGGCGCTGTCAAAGGGGAAGGTATAAAGCGACATTGCTTTCCTTTGTCTGATGAGAGGTGGTTACGAAGGGACTGACGTGAGGTCGGAAATTACCAGGTGACCGGCACGGCGAGAGGAACACGAAACGACAGGTTGTCGCCAAACTCGATGTCCTCACCGTTGGTGATGTGCAGACCGGGCAACTTCTTGGTGAGCTGCTCGAGGGCAACGCGCGTCTGAAGTTTTCCGAGCATGTTGCCGATGCAGTAGTGAATGCCGAAGCCGAAGGACAGGTTGTTCCGGGCATTCTCGCGCGCGATGTCGAACTTGTCCGGATCCGCGAACTGGCTGCCGTCGCGGTTCGCGGCGCCCATCACCAGCAGGAGCTTGGAGCCCTGAGGGATGTTGACTCCACCCACAACTCCGTCTTTCTCTGCCGTGCGACGCCAGGCCACAATGCTTCCGGCGGTGCGCAGCACTTCTTCAACGGCTCCGGGGATTTTGGCGGGGTCAGCCGAAATCTGTTCCCATGCCTCGCGATGAATCAGCAACTGGCGCACGGCGTTGGAGATGAGCGTGGTCGTGGTCTCGTGTCCGGCGAACAAGAGGCTGTAGAGGAACGAGGCGATCTCGTGGTCCGAAATCTCTTCGCCGGCGGCCTGAAGGTTGACGAGGTCGGTGACCAGGTTGTCTCCGGGCGTTACCTTCGCATCGGCAACCAGCTTCTGGCAGAAGTTCCAGTACGCCACCATGTTGCGCGCGTGCGGAACCTGCTCGTCATCGGTGAGGTCTCCCCAGGTGAGCGCGGCCCGCGATACGGCCCATTCCTTCACGAGGTCGATCATGTCGTGGGGAACACCGATCAGCGCAAAAATCGTGATGGTGGGCAGGTCGTACGCAAAGTCCGTAAGGATGTTGCCTGAGTTGGTACCCTTGGCCACCATGGCGTCGATCAGTGCGTCGGCGTTGTCGCGAATGTAGGGCTCGAGCACCTTATAGCGACGAGGCGTGAAGGCCTTCGTGGCCACGGCACGAATGCGGGTGTGCTCCGGTGGGATGCGGGCGGAGAGACCTGAGTAGGTGGTGAACTCACCATCGGCGAGCACCTTCTTGGCTGCCGCACCCAGCGGGCGGATGGGCGACTGGGCGTCCTTCGACGAGAACGTCTCCCAGTCTTCGAATACGCCCTTGACATCGTCGTAGCGCGTAATGACGTACATGCCGATGCGGTCATCCCACATCACGGGAGCTTCTTCACGAAGCGCGGCGTAGGAGGGGAACGGGTTCGTCAGCTTGAACGGCTCGAAGCCGTGGTAGTCCTTGTTGAAAGGCTTGGCCTCGGTAG
This sequence comes from Actinomycetota bacterium, assembly GCA_947450345.1. Taxonomy (GTDB): domain Bacteria; phylum Actinomycetota; class Actinomycetes; order Actinomycetales; family Microbacteriaceae; genus UBA963. Next base: position 18,472 of record CANFVD010000024.1, on the reverse strand, counting down.
CGGTAGGTGCCATGAGTGGTTCCTCCTTGAACGCGAATTACTTCATCTTGCTCCCGGAATCATTCCCCCGCGACAAACTGTTCTCACTCAGTGAGAACCGCTTTGGGGCAATTTTTGACCGCTACTCGCCGATGGTGAGGGGCCGACCGGCCATCGCGAACTCGATGCGGTCAACCGTGCCACGCAATTGAGGCATGAACCGCTGCACCTCGCGGTACCGGTGCGCCTCAAAGACCAGACCAAGCGCCGATACCGTTTGACCGTTGAAGACAACGGGCAGCGAGACGGAAAGTGCGTTCATGCGCATCTGCTCAATCGTCACGGAATAACCGTCGCGACGAACATCAGCGATGAGCTGGGTGAGGATGCGCGGATCGGTCACAGTCTTGGGCGTCGGCGCCTCGAGCTCGCGCTGGAGGTAGGCGTCGACAAACCAGTCGGGCTGGGCGGCCAGAAGCACGCGCCCGACGGCCGTGGCGTGCAGCGGCAGGCGCCCACCGATGCGCGAGACCTGGGGCATCTTGCGCGAGCTGTAGATCTTGTCGACGTACAGGCTCTGGGTTCCCTCGCGAATCGCCAGGTGCACGTTCTCGTGCGTGAGGTCAAAGAGATCCTGCAAGAACGGATGCGCTCGGTCGCGCAGTCGGCGTCCGGCCAGCTGGCCAAGTTCCCAGATGCGAAAGCCCACCTGGTACTTGCCGTCGGAGCCCTTGCGCAGGCCGCCCCACTCTTCGAGCTCGTGCACCATGCGATAGGTAGTGGACAGCGGCAGTTTGGCGCGGGCCGCAATGCGGGCGACGGTGAGCGAGCCACTCGAGCCCTCGAAGGCGCCGAGCACAGAAAGCGCACGCGAGGTGACGCTGGCGCCGCGAATTTGTTCGGGCTCTCCCATGCTCACCTCCGGTGGTGTGACGTGGTTCTAGATTACTTCGGCGCGCGCTTGCGCGGGAGTCGCTGGCACACCGGGCAAAAGTGCGAACCGCGGTTCATAAAGGAGTCGCGGCGCAGAGTGGCACCGCAGCGCGGGCAGGCCTCCCCCTGTCGGCCGTAGGCATTCAAGCTGTGCTCAAAGTATCCGGCCTGGCCGTTCACGTTCACGTACTGCGCGTCGAAGCTGGTGCCGCCCTCGGCGAGCGCTTGGCCGAGCACGTCGCGCACGTGTCCCAGCAGCTCGCGCACGGTGGCGGCCGACAGGGCATCCGTGGGTCGGTCGTAGTGCAGACGCGAACGCCACAGTGACTCGTCGGCGTAGATGTTGCCGATCCCCGAGATGAGCCCCTGGTCGAGCAGGGCGCGCTTGATGCCGGTGCGCCGCTTGCGCAGGGCGGCCACAAACGCGTCGTCGTCGAAGACGGGCTCGAGCGGATCGGCCGCGATGTGGGCGGCCTGAGCGGGCACGAGTCCGCCGATGCCCTCAACGAGTTCGTCGACCGCCATGGAGCCAAAGATGCGCTGGTCAACAAACCGCACGTCGACCGGGTTGCCGTCAGGCATCTCGGTCACGATTCGCACGCGCAGGTGCCGGTCGTCGGGCGCACTCGGCTCGCGCAGCAGTACTTGGCCGCTCATGCCGAGGTGCACCACGAGGGCATCGCCGTTACCGGCCCCTTCTGCGTGCGCCAGCGGCATCCAGAGAAACTTGCCGCGGCGCCTAATCTCGAGAACCGTGGCGCCCTCGAGCAGCCCGACAAAATCACCGCGTCGGGCATCGTGACGCTTGAGCGAACGGGTGTCGAGCACCTGGACGCTGCGAAAGACCGACCCCGTGACTGCTGGGGCCAGCCCGGCACGCACGACCTCGACTTCGGGGAGTTCGGGCACGATGCGTTAGGCCGTGAGCTGCTCGTACGCGTGGTGAGCCGCCGCGATTTCGGCGTGCTTCTTACTCGTGCCGGTTCCCCAGCCGGTGACCTCGCCCACCACGACCGTGGCGGCAAAGACGCGGGCGTGATCCGGGCCGGACGCCTCAACCGTGTAGTGCGGCGCTTCCAGACCCCGCGCAGCGGCAGCCTCTTGCAGGCTGGTCTTGGGGTCGACGTGCGAGCCAAAAGTGTCGGCGTCATTCATGAGTGGTTCCACGAGACGCTCCACGAGGTCAGTGGCCACGACGGGTCCGGCCGAGAGGAACGTGGCACCAATGAGGGCTTCCATCGTGTCGGCCAGAATCGAATCCTTGTCGGATCCTCCGGTTTGCAGCTCGCCTTTGCCCAACAGGATGCTCGATCCGAGGTTGAGCCCGCGGGCGATGCGCGCGAGTGCCTGAGTGGAGACGAGGGCTGCGCGGCGCTTTGCGAGTTCGCCCTCGGGCAGTTGCGGGAACGTCGTGTACAACAGAACGGTCACGGCTTGACCCAGTACCGAATCGCCCAGAAATTCCAAGCGCTCGTTGTGCGGCAAGCCACCGTTTTCGTAAGCGTACGAACGGTGCGTCAACGCCAACTGGCACAACTGGGCGTCGATATCGACACCGAGCAGTAGTTCAACCCCCGAACGCGCGGTCACGAGTGGTTAGACGTCAGCGACCTTGCGGCCCTTGTACTCCATGAAAAGAGGCGTTCCGGCCGAGTCTTCAACAATTCGGGCGCGGTGAGGGAGGCTGTAGACAACCTTGCCGTTCTCGATGGTCTTGACCAGAGTGGTGTTCTCGGCCTTCCACTGCGAGCGACGTGAGTGCGTGTTCGAGCGAGACTTTTTCCGCTTGGGAACAGCCATGATCTACCTCTTGCCTTAGTTGAACGTGAAGAAAGAATGCGACTCGTTATGAGTCTTGTTCGGAAGCCAGCTTGTGGAGCGCAGCCCAGCGCGGGTCAATTGACTCGCCCGGCGTCTGTGCCTGCCCTTCGCTCAGACGCTCACCCGTCTCGGGATCGAGACCAGCACACTCCGGCCGACATACCGGCTGGAACGGCAGTGCAAGCACTACCGCGTCTCTCACCACCGGTTCCAGATCGACATGGTCGTCTGTCACGCAATAGTCAAAGGCTTCGTCTAGAGAATACGCGAAAAGCTCTTGAAAATCGACTTGGACCTCTTCGGTGAGGGGCTCGAGGCATCGCCCGCACTCGCCCGCGGCCTCGGTATCCACGTCCACACTGACCAAAATGCCCTCGTGAACCGACTCGAGGCGCACGTTCAGATGCATGGCGGCGCCCTTCTGAACGGCCACGAGGCCTTCGCCCATCTTCTCGGGCACAACGATGTCCAGCTCTTTCTCGCGCTGTTCACCGGGGCGATGCATCAGGTCGTGCACGCCCACAGTAAATGGAGTGGGAACAAATCTGGCCATGTTAACTCCCGTGGGCCGCGAGATAGTCGGCCACCACGTGCGGAACGTAGGGGCGCACGTCTCCGCCGAGTGCGGCCACCTGACGCACGAGCGAACTCGACACGTAGGCGTGGCCCGGTTCGGGCAACATGAACACGGTTTCGATACCCGCAAGGTTGCGGTTCACGAGCGCCATGGGCGTCTCGTAGGCGAGGTCCTGGTTGGTGCGCAGCCCCTTGACGAGAACGGTGGCGCCAACCTCGCTGCAGTAATCGACGAGCAGGCCCACTGACCACTGAGCCACAACAACGCCCTCGAGACCGGCCTGCTGAAGCGCCTGTTCGATCAAGGTGACGCGCTGAGCGATGGGCAGCAGTGCGCTCTTGCTCGGATTGTGCACCACGACCACGTGCACCTCATCAAAGATTTTGATGGCACGAGAGATCACATCGAGGTGACCCAGGGTGACCGGATCGAAAGACCCGGGGAGAACGGCAATTCTGCGCATGAGTCCAGCCTAATTCTTGTCGAGGAACGCGCGCTCGGATTCGTCGAGGCGTCTGGTCATTGCCTCCCGCAGGGCGGGATGCGCGGCCAACTTCGGGTCGTCGGCCAGGATGCCCGCGGCCACATCGCGGGCCTCGGCGATGAGGTCGCCGTCGCGCGTCACGCGCAGCAGGCGAAGGCCCGAGCGTCCGCCCGATTGACGTGCACCCAGCACGTCACCCTCCGAACGCAGTTCGAGGTCGATGCGGGCAAGTTCGAATCCGTCGAGCGTGGCCGCCACGGCCTCCACGCGCTCACGCGCCACGGTATCGGGTTCGGCATCGGTGACAAAGAGGGCGAGACCCGGAACCCCACCTCGACCCACGCGCCCGCGCAACTGGTGCAACTGCGAGACGCCGAAGCGGTCAGCATCGAGCACGACCATGGTGGAGGCGTTGGGCACGTCCACGCCCACCTCGATCACGGTGGTGGCCACCACCACGTCGATGTCGCCGTCGGCAAAGGCGCGCATGATGCTGTCTTTCTCGTCGCTCGAGAGGCGACCGTGCAGGGCCTCGATGCGGCGACCGGCCAGAACGGGAAGCGCCCGCAGCTGCTCCACGACGTCGGTTACCGCTGAGAGTCGCTTGGGGGCATCCTCTTCTGAGCCTTCGCCCGCGGGCGCGCCCGCCAACGCCGTTGACGCATCAATCCCGCTGCCATCGTCTTCTTCGAGCGTGGCCGCGTCGATTGCGGGACACACCACAAACGCCTGTCGTCCGAGCGCGAGTTCTTCGGCCACGCGCTCCCACACCCGCGACATCCACCCGGGATGCTCGGCCAGGGCCACGCAGTGCGAGGTGATGCCGGCGCGCCCGGCGGGAAGCTCGCGAATCACGGAGACGTCGAGGTCGCCAAAGGCTGTCATCGCCACGGTGCGCGGGATGGGCGTGGCCGTGAGGACGAGTGTGTGCGGAACATTCTCGGCCTTGGCGTGCAGCAGGTGTCGTTGCTCCACACCGAAGCGATGCTGCTCGTCGATCACCACGAGGCCGAGGTCGAAGAACTGCACGTTGTCTTGCAGCAGAGCATGAGTGCCGATCACGATGCGCGCCTGGCCGGCGGCCGCGCGCAGGAGCGCCGCCCGCTTTTGCGCGACCGGCAACTGTCCGGTGATGAGCGTGGGGGCGAGAAGCGCGCACAGTTCGGGGCCGAGCACCTTCTCCACCGAGCGCAGGTGCTGAGCGGCCAGCACCTCGGTGGGGGCGAGGAGAACGGCCTGACCGCCGGTGTCGGCAACCTGCAGCATGGCGCGCAGGGCCACGAGCGTTTTACCCGAACCCACCTCACCCTGCACGAGCCGGCTCATGGGAATGTCCGCCGAAATGTCGGCGGCAATTTCAGCGCCCACCTGTGTCTGATCTCCGGTGAGGGTGAAGGGCAACGCGGCATCGAATTGTGCGAGCATGCCGGCGTCCGTGGCCGGCCGCGGTGTGGCTCGGTGCGAGCGCGCCTCGGCCCGGCGCTCGAGCAGGGCAGCCTGCAGCACGAGCGCCTCGACAAAGCGGAGCGTGTCGCGCGCGCGCTGCCAATCGCGCTCTTCGGTGGGCTGGTGCACGAGGCGCAGGGCTTCGGCAAAGGGCAACAGTCCACGCTCGGCACGCTGGGCTTCGGTGAGCACGCCGTCGAGTGGGTCATCCACGCCCTCGATGGTGGGCAGCACCAGCGCGATGGTCTTGGCCATTTGCCAACTCGAGAAGGTGGACGTAGCGGGGTAGAGCGGAAGGGGCTGCTTGGCCCACGCCTCGGCGTCCCGCTCGGTGTCGTCGTCAAAGAGTTCGTAGTCGGGATGCGCGAGCTGGAGCGTGCCCCGATACCGGCCGACCTTGCCGGCGAAGATGCCGCGCGAGCCGGGAGCGAGGTCGCGCTCGCGCCAGGCCTGATTGAAGAAGGTGAGCGTGATGGTACCGCCCGAGCCGTCGGTGAGGCGGACCTCAAGAATCGACCCGCGCTTGGCCCGCATGGGGCGCGAGCGCACATCGAGAACCTCGGCCACAATCGACACGTTCTCGTCGAGCGGAACATCGGCCACGGCCGTCAGCTCGCCGCGCGTGGCGTAGCGCCTCGGAAAGTGCCCCACGAGGTCGCCCACGGTCTTCATTCCGAAGACCTTGGCCAGCGCCGTCGCCGTCTTGCCACCCACGAGCGCGTCGAGTTTCGCGTCGAGAGGGGAGTGATTCACCCTTTCAGCGTAGGCGCGCGAGCCCTAGGCTTTGGGGGTGACGCGCATCATCGCCGGATTTGCCGGAAGCCGAGAGCTCAAAGTGCCGAAAGAGGGCACCCGTCCCACCAGCGACCGGGTTCGCGAGGCATTGTTCTCGTCACTCGACGCCTCTGACCTCATCCGAGGCTCGCGCGTGCTCGACCTGTATGCCGGCACGGGAGCACTCGGCCTCGAAGCGCTGAGTCGCGGCGCCAAGCACGTGGGACTCGTAGAGAACAACGCCAAGGCCGTCAAGATCATCAAGAGCAACGCGCGGATGGTGGCGCACGCGGGTGGCAAAGAAGCCGGCTCGTTTGAGGTGCGCAACGAATCCGTGGGGTCGTTCCTCTCTCAGAGTCGCAGCCTCTGGAACCTCGCGCTGATTGACCCGCCCTACTCGGTCACCAACGAAGAGCTCGAGTTGGTGCTAGCAACGCTGAGTCGAGAGATGACCCGCGACGGTGTGATTGTGGTGGAGCGCAGTGCCCGCGATGCGATGTTCACCGCCCCCGACAAGATGAAGATCATCCGCACGAAGGACTACGGCGACACCGTGCTCGTCTGGCTCGAAATCGCCGACTACTAACTTTCATCGCCGGTTGAGTAGTCAACGCAGTTGACGTATCGAAACCCCAGTGAGGTTTCGATACGCGCCTTCGGCGCTACTCAACCGGCGAAGGGGTTCCATCCGGCGGGCGCAATGCCGTTTCCCGCCAGCGTGACCGCGTGAGCCCCGGCAGCCACCACGCGGCCAAGCGGAATAAAGCCCTCGGGCACTCCCCCGTCGGCGAACGTCGCCAGGATGGCATGATCCTCGCCGCCCTCAAGCACCAGTCGCTGGGCTTCGTTCATGGTGAGCCCACTCACGCGCGCCACCGCGTCGGCCATGGCTGAGACGACGGTGATGTCGAGGGCCATCGTGACGCCACTGGCACCGGCCATGCGCGACGCGTCGAGCGAGAGCGAATCCGAGATGTCCATGGCGGCATGGGCGTCGGCGAGCTCGGCCACCATGTCGGGGCCAATCGCCGGATAGGGCGCAACGTGCCAGCCCACGGCATCCGGAAAATTGTCGCGCGCTTCGGCGCCGTGCCGCTGCAGGAGTGTGAGCCCGGCTCCCGATACGCCGATGAGCCCCGAGACCGCAATCTCGTCGCCCACCTGGGCGCCCGAACGCAGCAGGGGTTCGCGGCCCGCCAGATCGCCGAACGCCGTGACGGCAATCACCAGTGTGTCCGAAGCGGCAATGTCTCCGCCCACCACTCCGCAGCCGGGGGCCACCTGCGAACAGGCGTCACGCAGTCCATCGGCCAGCATCTCGAGAAAAGCCACCGGGATGTCGCGGGGTGCCGCGAGCGCGACCGTCAAGGCGGTGGGACGGGCCCCCATGGCCACCACGTCGGCCAGATTGCTCATGGCTGCTTTCACGCCGATCTCGTCGGGAAGCGACCACTCGCGCGAAAAGTCCTTGCCCTCCACCATGGTGTCGGTGGTCACCACAAACCGGCCATCGGGCGCGGACACCACGGCGGCATCGTCACCGGGACCCAACAACGCGAGTTCGGCATCCGGCAGGCGCGGAAAAATGCGCGCCAGAATCTCACCCTCGCTCAAATCGCGCAGGAGGGGGCCGGGCAGGTCTGCAACACTCACCCCACCACGGTAGCCTGAGCGTGATGAGACTGGACACCCCGCGTCACCGCGTGAGACCGTTCGGCGCCCGGCGCGCTGCCCTTGTCGGTGTGTTCGCCGCCAGCCTTCTGCTCTCCGCGTGTGCGGGAATCGTGCCCATGACACCGGCCGAGGATGCCAACAATCCGCTCTGCGCAGAGGTCATTGTTCGCTTGGGCGACGTGGCCAATCTGCCCAAACGGGAAACCAACGCCCAGGCCACCGGCGCATGGGGTGACCCGGCATCCATTCTGCTGACGTGCGGTCTTGAAGCTCCGGCACCCACCACCCTGCCGTGCATCTCGGTGAACGGCGTGGACTGGATCATGGACGATGCCCAGAAGCCGCTCTACATCTTCACCACGTACGGTCGCACTCCGGCCGTTCAGGTGGCGCTCGATTCGGGCTCGGTGAGCGGCAGCACTGTTCTCGCTGATCTCTCACTGCCGGTGGCGTCCATTCCTCAGGAACGCGCCTGCACTACCCTCTCGGACACGCTCGCGTTCTAACCACGCTGGTTTCGATACGCCGACAAAGTCGGCTACTCAACCAACGAACATCACGGGTTTCGATACGCCGACCAAGTCGGCTACTCAACCAACGAACATCACGGGTTTCGATACGCCGACAAAGTCGGCTACTCAACCAGCGAGCGGCTAGCTGCCAGCCCGCCTCCGGCGTGTGACAATGAGCGCCCCAGCACCAATCACCAATAGTGCCGCAGCAATGCCGCCAGTTACCCAGAGTTGGGCATCGCTCTTTCCGGTGTCGGGGAGCGCTGGTGCGCTGGCGGGTGCAAACGGACTGACGATGCTCAAACCAGTGGCTGTGCTGTAGTGCATCGAGACAAACACAACTTTCAGCGCACCGGGGCCATCGGGATACACGAAGGAGGTATCAGGAACGAGCATGATGGCGTTATAGTCGCCGTCTGCGAGCGGCGAACCACTTTCTCCCGTGATCGATACGTCTGCCGTACCGTCGTAATTGTTCGTCGCCGTCAAGTTCCAACTGGACGCCGTGAACGCTTCCAGCCACAGTGCCGAGAGGTCTGTGTTCGACAGATTAGGGTCATCGTTGTACATCGAGATGTAGTAAGGCGCATCGGGCGAGAACGAGCCAAAATCAGCCAGCGCACCCGCCGAGTAAGCAAGTGTGACATCGGCCCCATTAGCTGTAGGGGTGTTGGCCAGAACGTCGAACGCATCAACCTTCATCGCGTTGGGGTACAACGGCTGTGCGGCGGCGAGAGTGAGACCGGACACCGGGTCAGTGCCGTTTCCGCTGAAATCGCCCGTGGTATCGGTCGTGTCGCAATCGACGCCCACGAAGAGGGGAACAACGTCATTGAGAACGGCTGCTCCCTGAGTTGCGTACATGTCAACGGATGTGGGCACACCAGCGATGAGATCGTCCCACGTGCCCGAGAAGGAATACGTCGTGCTGTTTCCGCTACCGCCCTGCGTCCATCCCGTGCCCCGAACGTCAAGTTTGATGGCATCGACGTTGTCATTGTTGCCGGCACCGAGGGCAAGGTTGTCAACACCGTTGGGATCGTCGAGGTAGAAGCCTTGAGCCAGGAAGAGTGACACATCTGTGTCTGAGGGGCCCGTGTAGGCGATGGTGAAGTTCTCGCCGGGGCCATCTTGGGTGGTGGCGATGGTGACGGCGTTGCCGTTGCAGGTTCCGACGCCGTTAATGCCCTCGACGGTGACTTCGCCGCAGGCGGCAAGGCCCATGCCGGCCACCCCGAGAGCGGCCGCGACACCAAGTCCGCGCATCACGTTCTTCTTCATGTGGATTCCATCTCTGTGTTGGGGTCGATCACAAGCCATCTCCGACTGAGACGAGCTCGGGCTTAATTCATTGCTGAGTGGTCCGACGGCGACGCGTAACCAGAACGGCAACGGCACCCAGTGCAAGCAGCACGGCCGCGATTCCACCCGTGGCCCACAACTGGGCGGCGCTGGCTCCCGTGTCCGGCAGCGTCGGGGCCGGCGCGAACGGATTGCTGAAGGCGAGACCGTTGGTAGCCGAGTACGTGAACGACGAGAACACAATCTTGGCCTCGGTCTCATCCTCGTTGGCCAGTGCCGTGAACAACAGGTAGCTGCCGTCGGCGAGAGCGTCGCCCACATTCACTCCGGAAATCGTCACGTTGAAAGATCCGTCGGGGTTGGTGCCCGTGACCTCCATGGTGCCGGCCGACGAGCCGCCGATGAGGGCCTGCGACCACAGGCGGTTCATCGTGTCGTTGGGGACGTCGGGAACATCCTCGTAGATGTTGAACGAGGACGGAGCCGTCTCGGCAAAACTTCCGAGGGTTGCCTGCGCGGACGCTGCATAGCGCAGTGTCGCTGTTGCCCCCGTGGGCGTCACGGCGGTATTCACCACCTCAAACGGGTCCAATTGCAGGTTGTTGGGATACAGCGGCTGCGCGGCGGTAAACGTGCGCTCGTCATCGGCAAGAACGCTGCCCGTATCGAGTGTGCCTGGGCAGTCGATCGCAACGGTCATCGGCAAGATGCTGGTGAGGAGAGCCGCCTCGGGGAACGTATCCCACCACGAGGGCGCACCCTGCCAGAGCTGGCTTGCCGTGCCACTGAAGGCGTATGTGGTGTTGGCACCAGAACCCGTGACCGTCCACCCGGGATCGGTGGGGTCGAGGCGAATCACGTCGCGGTCGTTGCCGTCACCCCACGCGAAAGCAAACAGCGCGGTGTTGAAATACCAGGTGAGATATGAGTCCTCGGCGTAGAAGCCGGGAACGAGCATCAACCCTGCTGTGTCCGGGCCGGTGTACGTGATGGAGAGAATTTCACCCGCGGCATCCTGACCGGTCACGACGGTGGCGGGGTCAGAGCCGCAGCTACCGACGCCACCGGCGTTGTCGACCACGAAGGCGCCACACCCGGCCAGAACTAAGGCGGTGCCCACGGCGAGTGACGCGAGGCCGAGCTTCTTGGCACGTGCAAACATGTGGATTACCTTTCGCGACTCACCATCAGGATAAGAGCCTGAGTCGAGCCTATGGGGAAACGCCACCGCGGTGGGCGAGGGCCACCTCGATGAGTTCGGTGATGAGATCCGAATAACCGAGCCCTGATTCCTGCCAGCAGCGCGGGAACATGCTGATGGGCGTGAAGCCGGGCATGGTGTTGATTTCGTTGAGCACGAACCCGGTCGCGGTCAAGAAGAAATCGACACGCGCCAGACCGGCGGCGCCGAGGGCTTCGAACACGCGGATCGACTGCGACTGGAGCTCGGCGAGCTCGGCGGCCGTGAGGTCGGCCGGGCACACCAACTCGATGCCGGCAGCACCCAGGTACTTCGCCTCGAAGTCATAAAACTCGCGACCGCTGATCACGATCTCGCCGGCCACGGATGCGCGGGTGGGATCACCGGGACGACCCTGCAGCACGGCACACTCCACCTCGCGACCCACAATGCCGGCTTCCACCAGCACGCGATCGTCTTCGGCAAAAGCCGTCGCCATGGCGGCGGCCAGGTCGGCCCAGTCACTCACCTTGCTCACACCCACGCTCGAACCGGCACGCGACGGCTTCACAAACACGGGCAATATCATCTTCTCGAGTTCGGCCGTGACAGTGGCCGCGTTCGCCGTCCACTCGTGTCGGGCCACCGTGCGCCACGGCGCCACGGCGATTCCCTCGCGCTCGAGCACGCTCTTGGTGAAGTGCTTGTCCATGCCGAGACTCGAGGCCAGCACGCCCGATCCCACATAGGGCAGGTCGCAGAGTTCGAGCATGCCCTGAATCGTTCCGTCTTCGCCAAAGGGCCCGTGCAATATGGGGAACACCACGTCAACGTTGCCGAGCGAGCGCATGTCGCCAGCACCGGCATCCCGCACCCGCAGCTCTCGACTGCCCGCCTGATCCGGCCACACGATGCGCGAACCGTTGTCGGTCACCTCGGGCAGAACATCGCCGTCGAGCACGTAGGTGGAAACATCCGCCGTCGACAGGGTGAACGCGCCGCTCTTGGTGATGCCGATGGGAATCACCTCGAAGCGGTCGGCGTCGATGGCGCTGAGTACGCCCCTAGCTGTTACGCAACTGATTGCGTGTTCGCTTGAACGGCCTCCAAAGAGAACCGCGACCACGGTCTTGGTTGTCATCGAGAGTCCTTTCACCCTGCGGTTCGTTTGAGTCTGTGGTGAGGTGCGGCGCGATGTCGCGCGGGTTGAGTCGTCCGGCCAGCACGAGGTTAACCTGCTCCACGATGGGCATCTCCACGTCGCGCGCTTTGGCCAGCGCGAGGATGGGCGCCACCGAGGCGAGTCCCTCCGCGGTCTGGTTCATCTGCTTCACGACGTCGTTGAACGAGTAGCCCTGGCCGAGCAGTCGGCCGGCGGTGTTGTTGCGCGACAGCGGCGACTCGCACGTGGCAATGAGGTCACCCAGTCCAGCGAGTCCGCCGAGCGTCTCGGGCTGAGCGCCGTAGGCCACCGCAAACTCGGTGATCTCGGCCAGTCCGCGCGTGATGATGGACGCCTTGGTGTTGTCGCCGTAACCCACGCCGTCGACGATGCCCACGGCCACGGCGATGAGGTTTTTGAGCACGCCACCAAACTCGGTGCCGGGCACATCGTTGTTGACGAAACAGCGGAAGTAGCGGTTGCTCGCGGTGATGGCCACGCGCGAGGCGGTATCCATGCTCACGCTGGACACAACGGATGCGGTGGGCTCTTCGCGGGCAATCTCCAGCGCCAGGTTGGGGCCTGAGACGACAGCCACCAGTTCGGGATCAATCTCGAGCTCTTCGAGAAGCACCTGGCTCATGCGCAAACCGGTCTGCTTCTCCACGCCCTTCATGAGGCTCACGGCGATTGTGCCCGGCTCCATCACGCGCGCAGCGGCGCTGAGGTTTTCGCGCAGCACCTGGCTGGGGACGCAAAAGTACACCTCGTCGGCGCCGTTGAACGCCTGTGCCAGAACGTTGGTGGCGTGCAGGTTGCGCGGCAGGTTGATGCCCTCGAGGTAGCGCGAGTTGCGCTTGGTTTCTTCGATCTCGCGGGCCACCTCGGCGCGACGCGCCCACAGGGTGACGTCGTTGCCCGCATCCGCCAACACCTTGGCGAACGTGGTACCCCAGCTGCCCGCACCGAGAACGGCAACGCGACGCCCGGGCTCAGGTGCGTTTTTGCGAATCAAAACTTTCCCGTTTCTGCCTGGTTGTGCGCTGACGGGTCCCACCGGGTGGCGGGAGCCTTCTCGCCGCGCAGATCTTCCAACAGGCCGGTGATGGCGTTCATCAGGTCGGTGGTGGCGGCGGTGAGGACGGAATTGGTGAGGGGCTTGCCGGCATACGCCGACAGGTCGAGCGGATCGCCCACCTTGATATCAACTGTATGACGCGGCCAGAACGAAATCTTCTTGGAGTAGCGACCCATCACCGCTTGCGTGCCCCAGTGCGCAATGGGCACGATGGGGATTCCCATTTCAAGAGCCAACCGCACGGCACCGCTCTTACCCCGCATGGGCCAGGTCTCGGGGTCGCGCGTGAGCGAACCTTCAGGGTAGATGATCACGGACTGCCCGCGTTCGGCGAGCGTGCGCGCCGCCTTGAGCGATGCCTGCGACTTCATGGATCCGCCACGCTCCACGGGAATTTGTCCCGACAGCTTGAGAAACCACCCGAGCACGGGCACGCGCAGGATGCTGGCCTTGGCCATGAAGCGCGGGTTGCGACCCATGTGCCACACGGCCACACCAATCACCACGGGGTCGATGTTGGAGTAGTGGTTGGGCGAGATGATGAGCGGCCCGGTGAGGGGAATCTTGGTTTTGTCAAAGAAGCGATACTTCACTAGCCACGAGATGATGGGCAGGACCAACGGCACGTAGATCCAGAAAATGCTGGGCTTGGCCCTCTCGCTGATTGCCACGGTTATGCCTCGAGACTGAAGTCGGCGCCCAGCTGCTGAAGTTTGGTGATGAAGTTTTCGTAGCCGCGGCTGATGATGCCCACGTTGGACACGCGTGAGGTGCCTTCGGCCGTGAGCGCAGCGATGAGGTGGCTGAAGCCACCGCGCAGGTCGGGAATTTCAATATCGGCACCGTGCAGGGGCGTGGGGCCCGAGATCACGGCGGAGTGCACAAAGTTGCGTTGACCGAATCGGCACGGGCTCGAACCCAGGCACTCGGAGTGCAACTGAATGTTGGCGCCCATCTGCACCAGCGCCTCCACAAAGCCGAAGCGCTGTTCGTACACGGTCTCGTGCACAATCGACACACCCTGCGCCTTGGTCAGCGCCACCACGAGCGGCTGCTGCCAGTCGGTCATGAAGCCGGGGTGCACATCGGTCTCCACCACAACGGGCTTGAGCTCGCCGCCGGGGTGGTAGAACCGAATGCCGTCGTCGGCAATGTCGAACGCGCCACCCACCTTGCGGAAGATGTTGAGGAACGTGAGCAGCTCTTCCTGCTTGGCGCCGCCTACAAAAATGTCACCCTCGGTGGCCAGCGCGGCCGAGGCCCAGCTGGCGGCTTCGTTGCGGTCGAACAGCGCGCGGTGCGAGTAGCCCTTCAGCTTGCTCACGCCCTCGATGCGAATCACGCGATCCGTGTCGACCGAGATGATGGCGCCCATCTTTTGCAGGATGTTGATGAGGTCCATGATCTCGGGCTCGATGGCCGCACCCGCGAGCTCGGTCTTGCCTTCGGCCAGCACCGAGGTGAGCAGCACCTGTTCGGTGGCGCCCACGCTGGGGTAGGGCAGCGAGATCTTGGTGCCGCGCAGACGCTCGGGCGCCGAGAGGCGGATGCCCGAGGGCAGCTTCTCCACGACAGCGCCGAATTGGGCGAGCACCTCGAGGTGAAAGTCGATGGGGCGGTCGCCGATGCGGCATCCGCCGAGGTCGGGAATGAACGCTTCGCCGAGGCGGTGTAGCAGCGGGCCGCAGAACAAAATCGGGATGCGGCTCGACCCGGCATGGGCATCGATGTCGACCATGTGGGCCGACTCAACGCGGCTGGGGTCAAAGATGAGTTCGCCGGGGTCGCCGTCGGTCACGGTCACGCCGTGCACCTCGAGCAGGCCACGCACCACCTGCACGTCGCTGATGGCGGGCACATCGCGCAGGGTGCTGGGGGTGTCTCCGAGGATGGCAGCCACCATGGCTTTGGTCACCAGGTTCTTGGCGCCCTTCACATCGATGCGCCCCGTGAGTGGTCGGCCACCGCGAATGATGATGGTCTCGGCCTCAAGGCCCACCTTGGCGCCGGAGGCGCGCGCGTCTTTTGCTACGGAGTTCATGCGTGCCTCGCCGGGAGTGTCTTGGGCATCCAGGCCGGACGCGTGGCTTCGAAATCGGTGATGGCTTGTTCGTCGCGCAGGGTGAGGCCGATGTCGTCGAGGCCCTCCATGAGTCGCCAGCGCGTGTAGTCGTCGATCTCAAAACCGAAAGCCAGGTCGCCCGCGGTGACCGTGCGGTCTTCGAGGTTCACGGTGACCTCGGTGCCGGGAGCAGACTCGAGCAGGTGCATGAGCGCCTCGGCGTCGGGTTCGGTGATCTGGGCGGCGAGCAAACCTTGCTTACCGGCGTTGCCCCGGAAGATGTCGGCAAAGCGGGGGCTCAGCACCACGTCAAAGCCAAAATCGCGCAGGGCCCACACGGCGTGCTCACGCGACGAGCCGGTGCCAAAGTCGTGGCCGGCCACGAGCACGCGGGCACCCTGATACGCGGGCTGGTTGAGCACGAAGTCGTCTTCTTGGCGCCACTCGTGAAAGAGCGCGTCTTCAAAGCCGGTCTTGGTCACGCGCTTCAAGAACACGGCCGGAATGATTTGGTCGGTGTCGACGGCGCTGCGGTGCAGCGGGGCGCCAATGCCGGTGACGGTGGTGAACTTCTCCATGGTCTACGCCTCGCCTTCGGCAGTCGCCGGTTGAGTAGACCGCGCAGCGGTCGTATCGAAACCAGTCATATCAAAGCCAACATCAGACGGGCTCGACAGCGTGCCCCGAATCGCGGTAGCCGCAGCCACGAGCGGCGAGACCAGGTGCGTGCGACCGCCCTTGCCCTGGCGGCCCTCAAAGTTGCGGTTGCTGGTGGAGGCGCAGCGCTCCCCCGGCGCGAGCTGGTCGGGGTTCATGCCCAGACACATCGAGCAGCCGGCAAAACGCCACTCGGCACCAAAGTCTTCGACAATCTTGTCGATGCCCTCGGCCTCAGCTTCGATGCGCACGCGGGCAGAACCCGGCACGACCATCACGCGCACGCCGTCGGCCTTCTTCTTGCCCTTGATGATGCTGGCAAACTGACGCAGGTCTTCGATGCGCGAGTTGGTGCACGAACCCATGAACACGGCGTCCACGGCAATGTCTTTCATGGGAGTGCCGGCCGTGAGATCCATGTACTCGAGGGCACGTTCGGCGGCCTCGCGGTCTTCCGAGTTTTCAATATCAGCGGGCGAGGGCACGCTGCCGTTGAGAGAGACACCCTGTCCGGGGTTGGTGCCCCAGGTCACGAAGGGCTCGAGCTCGTCGGCGTTGAGAAAAACCTCGGCGTCAAACGTGGCGCCCTCGTCGGTGGCCAGCGTGTTCCAGTAGGCCACGGCGGCATCCCAGTCGGCACCGGTGGGTGCGTGCGGGCGGCCCTTGAGGTAGGCGTAGGTTGTCTCGTCGGGGGCGACCATGCCCGCGCGGGCACCGGCCTCGATCGACATGTTGCAGATGGTCATGCGCCCCTCCATGGAGAGCGCGCGAATGGCCGATCCGCGATATTCGAGCACGTAGCCTTGGCCGCCGTTGGTGCCAATCTGGGCAATTACAGCCAGGATGATGTCTTTGGCGCCGACGCCCGGGCGCAGTGTGCCCTCCACGTTGATGGCCATGGTCTTGAACGGCTGAAGCGGCAGGGTCTGCGTGGCCAGTACGTGCTCCACCTCGCTGGTGCCAATGCCAATCGCCATGGCGCCAAAGGCGCCGTGGGTGGAGGTGTGCGAGTCGCCACAAACCACGGTGATGCCGGGCATGGTGAGTCCCAGTTGCGGGCCGACCACGTGAACGATGCCCTGCTCGATGTCGCCCAGCGAGTGCAGGCGAATGCCAAACTCCTTGGCGTTGGCGCGCAGGGTCTCGATCTGAATGCGGCTGGTGTCATCGGCAATGCGCTTGTCAATGTTGAGCGTGGGCGTGTTGTGGTCTTCGGTGGCGATGGTGAGGTCGGGGCGGCGCACCGGGCGGCCGGCCTGACGAAGTCCGTCGAACGCCTGGGGGCTGGTGACCTCGTGAACGAGGTGCAGGTCGATGTAGATCAGGTCGGGCGAGCCATCGGTGCCGTCGACAACGAGGTGGTCGTGCCAGACCTTCTCGGCCAGGGTGCGCGGTGCCGTGGTTCGCGACGCTGAAGACATGATGGGGAGACTCTCTTTTTCGCTAAAAAGACTGCTCCCCAGTCTACTTCTTCACCGGTTGCCTAGTCCCTCGCCGGTTGAGTAGCCCCTCGCTGGTTGAGTAGCCCACGCAGTGGGCGTATCGAAACCAAGTATCGAAACCCCTATGCGCTCTTTCCAGCATCACGCCGCAGCTTCCACACGCTGGCCAGCGCCGAGATACCGATTGACGCCACAATCACAATCAGCGACACCTCGGTACTGATCTCGGGGATGCCGTCAAGGTGCTTGCCGCCGTTGATAAACGGGAGCGAGTTGTCGTGCAGGGCGTGCAGGATCAGCTTCACGCCGATGAACGCGAGGATGGCCGCGATGCCGTAGGTGAGGTACTTCAAGCGCTCGATCAGACCGCCGAGCAAGAAATACAGCTGGCGCAAGCCCATCAGGGCAAACACGTTGGCCACCAGCACCAGGAACGGGCTCGTGGTGATACCAAAGATGGCGGGAATCGAGTCGAACGCAAAAATCACGTCGGTGATGGCCAGCGAGATGAGCACCAGCAGCATGGGGGTGAGCACGCGCTTGCCGCCCACGGTGGTGCGGAACTTGATGCCGTCGTACTTGTCGCTGATGTTGATGCGCTTGCGCAACCAAGCAATCAGCTTGTTTTCGGTCTCTTCTTCTTCTTGGTTGGTACGCACCACCTGGTGAATGGCGGTGTAGAGCAGGAACGCACCAAAGATGTAGAAAATCCACGAGAAGCTGGCGATGAGGGCGGCGCCCAAAATAATGAAGACCGCGCGAAGGACGAGCGAGATGATGATGCCCATCATGAGCACTTCTTGCTGCTGCTTCTTGGGCACCGCGAAGCGGGCCATGATGATCACGAACACGAATAGGTTGTCGATGCTCAGGCTGTACTCGGTGAGCCAGCCGGCAAAGAACTCGGTGGCGTGCTGGGCGTCGCCCAGCCAAAAGATGAGCCCGCCAAAAACGACGGCGAGCGCGGCGTAACCGCTCACCCACAGGGCGGCCTCGCGCATGCTGGGAACGTGGGGGCGCCACGCCACAATCAGCAGGTCGGCGATGAGAATCGCCACCAAAACGATGAGAGACGTCAGTTCAAAGGCAAAGGGAAGGGCGCCATCCATGCGCCTAGCCTAAGCCGTCGGCTGAGTAGCCAGAGAAAAACTACTCCGTCGGCTCGCGCACAACCGCGTTGGGATCCAGGCCGAGGTCCTCGGCGATCTGCATCCACGCGTTGTAGCTGCTTCCACGTCCGATGCCCGAGCCGGCGTGCACGTTGGCCGAGCAGTTGTAGAGGTTGGGCAGCAGGGTCTTTGATCCGGCCAGTTCGGGAATGGGACGGAAGCGGCCCAGCTGGCTGGCCAGGTGCGCGCCCTCCACGTAGCCGCCCTCGATCATGTCCGG
>CANFVD010000023.1 GCA_947450345.1 Actinomycetota bacterium | reverse complement strand
GCTGAGCGCGGTCGTTGATGCCCTCAACCTTCCACGAGTGTGCCACTTCCCACGCGTCCACGGTTGCGCCCGATGCGCGCAAGAGACCAACCACATCGGTGATGTACTTCTCGCCCTGAGCGTTGTCGGTGGTGAGCTGTCCCACCGATGCACGTAACGCCTGGCCGGCGAACAAATAGATGCCCGCGTTGACCTCGTTGAGCGACAACACGGCGGCGTCGGCATCCTTGTGTTCAACTATGGCCTCGAGTGAACCCTGCTCAGACCGCACGATGCGCCCGTATCCGCTGGGGTCATCCAGCGAGGTGGTCATGAGGGTAGCCGCGGCATCGCCCGAGCGGTGTCGGGCAATCATGCGTCCGAGCGTTTCGGCATCCAAAAGCGGAACATCGCCGTTGAGCACGAGCACTTCACCGGCGAAGGTGGCCGGCAGCGCGGCCACGGCCAACTCCACTGCTCGGCCCGTGCCGGGTACGTCGTCCTGATCAACGATGATGGCGCCGGGCAAATCGACCTCGATGACCTCGACGAGTCGATCGCGTTCGTGGCGGACCACGGTGATCACTTGAGCGGCGTCGAGCTGGCGCGCGGTGGCCAACACGTGCGACACGATGGTGACGCCCGCCAGCTTGTGCAGCAGCTTGGGGATGGCCGACTTCATGCGCGTCCCCTGCCCGGCAGCCAGCACGATGATGGCCAGGTTGGCGTCAACCATGTGCGTACTCCTTCGTGAGGGCAACTATCGGGACAAGGCGACGTGCGCTCCGCCTCCAGGATTCGAACCTAGACTTAACAGCTCCAAAGGCTGCCGTGCTGCCATTACACCAAGGCGGACCGGTGGCGACCCGAGGATCTCGCACCGGTACTAAGTCTGCCAGAACTTTCCGTCGGCATAATGGGGACATGGCGAGCGACAACGACGAAGTGGCGCGAATCGTCGATGCCTGGCAACGCGAACGTCCCGACCTGGACTTCTCTCCGCTCGAGGTTCTGTCGCGCGTGGGGCGTTTGGCCAAACTCCTCGATCGGGCTCGCCGCCAGGCTTTCACGCGCTCTGAGCTCGAGGGCTGGGAGTTCGACGTGCTCGCGGCCCTGCGCCGTGCCGGAGCGCCGTATCAGCTGAGCCCCAAGCAGCTGCTGCTGCAAACCTTGGTCTCGAGCGGCACCATGACCAACCGCATCGACCGTCTCGTGACCCGCGGTTTGGTCACTCGCCGCGAGGATCCGCACGACGGTCGCGGAGTTTTGGTGGAGATGACCACCGCGGGCCTCACCCGTGTGGATGCCGCTATCACGCGCCTGGTTGATGCCGAGGCCGCCATGCTCGGTCCGCTCACCCGAGCCGATCAAAAGCGTTTGGCCGACGCGCTCAAGCGCCTCAGTCTGCACATGGATGAGGGCGGCGAGTAACACTCGCCGCCCTCATCTGCGCTTGTGCAGAGTTGGCTTTTACTTTGCCAAAGCGAAGCCGCGGTAGCCGTCGGCGGCCACCTCGTCACACGCCGCACGGAACGGCCCCACGCCCATGAGGGCGGGAAGCACCACGTGCGGCTTGCCGGCAACGTTGTCGCCCATGTACCACGAGTGGCTGTCGCGGTGCACCGTGATCTGGCCAATCTCGTTGTTCATGGCAACCCACGCATCCTGTGCTTCCTGCGTGGCCTCCATGCGGTTATAGCCCTGTGCCGTGAGGTATGCGATGCAGTCGGTGATCCACTGCACGTGCTGCTCAATAGAGACCACCACGTTGGAGAGCACCGAGGGCGACTGCGGGCCGGTGACGATGAACAGGTTGGGGAATCCCACCGACATCGTGCCCATGTATGCCTTCGCGCCCTCATTCCACACCTCACGCAGGTTGGCGCTGTTTTCGCCAATCACGTCCATGTTCTTGAACGTGCCCGTAAAGGCGTCGTAGCCCGTGGCGAAGACAATGACGTCAACCTCGTAGTCGGCCGCTTCCGTGGAGAACCCTGTGGGGGTGATGCTCTTCAGCGGGCTTTCGAGCAGATCGACCAAGTGCACGTTGGGCTGGTTGTAAATCTCGTAGTAGCCCATGTCGATGCACGTGCGGCGGGTTCCGAACGGGTAACTCTTCGGAATCAGCTTCTCGGCAACGGCCTGGTCTTTCACGCGCTCGCGCACCTTGCTGCCGAGGAAGTCCGAGATGGTCTTGTTGGCCTCGTCCACCACGAGCACATCCGTGTACGAACCGAAGAACGTGAACGGCGACATGTTGTCGTAAATGTGCTGGAAGTACTCGGTGCGCTCGGCATCCGACACCTCGAGCGCGCTCTTGCCGGTGCCCGGCAGGCCGAGCCCATCCATCGAGTGCTTCTTGCGTTCGCGCTCGGCGGGATAGTTGGCCTTCACCTCGGCGAGGTACTCGGGAGTGAGCGGACCGTTGTTTGCGGGGACACTCCAGCTGGGCGTGCGCTGCAGCACGAACAGCTCCTTGGCCGTCTTGGCGATGTGCGTCGACAGCTGAATTCCCGTCGAGCCCGTTCCGATCACGGCCACGCGCTTACCCGAGAAGTCCACCGGGGTGGTGGGCCAGTCGGTCGAGTTGTACGTCTCGCCCGCGAAAGACGAGGCGCCGGGAACATCGAGCGGCTTAGGCGTCGAGAGTGCACCCGTCGCCATGACCACCCAGCCGGCAACGTAGCTGTCGCCGGCGGACGTCGTGACGGTCCACTCGTTAGCGGACTCGTTGAAGACCGCTCCGGTCACCTCGGTGTTGAAGGCAAACCGTCCGCGAATGTCAAAGCGGTCAGCAACGTGCTTGGCGTACTTCAGGATTTCGGCCTGCGACGCGTAACGCTCGGACCAGTTCCACTCCTGCTGCAGGTCGTTGTCCCACGAGTAGGAGTACTCCACGCTCTCCACGTCACAGTGAAGTCCGGGGTAGCGGTTCCAGTACCAGGTGCCGCCCACCTCGGGGCCCTTCTCAAGACCCTGAACGTTGAGTCCCTGCTTGCGCAGGTTGTGCACGGCCATCATGCCGGCAAAGCCGGCGCCGACAACAATTGCGTCTACGTGTGTCGCCACGGGAGACCTACTTAGCCAGACGAGCGGACACCCAGGTGCCCACCTCGGCGATCATGTCCCGACCCTCGCTGAGCATGAAGCTAAACAGCGACCAGTCGTGGGGCATTTCGGGCCAGACGTGCAGCGTGACGTCGACCTTGGCCTCGCCGGCCTTAGCGGCCAGACGGGTGGAGTCGGCGAGCAGGATCTCCTCGGAGCCCACCTCAATCAGCAGCGGGGCAATTCCGGCGTAGTCGCCAAACAGCGGCGACGCGAGCGGGTCGGTTGCCGAAGCGCCACCGAGGTACTGGTCGGCGCCGGCCTGGAGGCCCACCTGCGACAGCGAGTTGTCGACATCCTTCTTGGTCTTCATGGTCTCACCGCTGTGCGTGAGGTCTGCCCACGGCGAGAGCACAACTGCGGCAGCAGGCTGCGGCTTACCCGCACCCTTGAGCTTGAGCAGGAGCGACAGCACGAGGCCGCCGCCGGCGGAGTCACCGGCGACAACAATGTTCTCGGCCTTGTAGCCCTCGGCCAGCAGGCCTTCGAAGGCAGCGTGGGAATCATCGAGGGCGGCCGGGAACGTGCTCTCGGGAGCGAGTCGGTAGTCGATGGAGAACATGTTGACGCCCGAGGCCTGAGCCAGGTTGCCGGAGAGTCCGCGGTAACCGAACGCCGTTCCCACGAGCATGGCACCACCGTGGATGTAGAGCATCACGTTCGCACTCTTCTTCGGAGCATCGAGCCAGTGGCCCGTGATGCCGCCGATGGTCTTCTCGGTGAAGTTGTATGACTCGTCCACGGGGAACGTGGCAATCATGCCGTCGAACATGGCACGCACTTCTTGCGCGTTGCTCGAGAAATCGATGGGGGCTGCGGCAAGCATGCCGCGCAGTTGGGCCAATTCGTCTGACGTCATGGTCGGATCCTTTCAACGGAATGAGAAATCGGGACTCGTGTTCGAGCGTATTTCTATGGTCGTTGAGGACCCTGCTGGGGCATTAGCCCCGGCGCGCACTCAATGCGCTTTTTTTTGCACGCGTTGACAGGCCTATCGGCCGAAATGGCTCGAGGTCTGACGCCAATCCGTGGGTGTCATGCCGAACGTGTCCTTGAAGATGCGCGAGTAGTAACCCGCGTCGGAGAGTCCGCGGTTCATGGCCAGCTGCGTAATCGACTTGCCGGCCATCAGCGGATCCGCCAGGTCCCGGCGAAACTCCATGAGGCGACGCGTGCGCACCCACTGGGCCACGGTCACGCCCGCATCGGCAAAGACGTTGTACAGCTGACGCACCGAAATGAAGTGGGCGGCCGCAATCGATTCGGGCGACAGGTCGTCATCGGCCAGGTGCTCGTTGATGTACAGGCAGATGGTGATCAGCATGGCCCGGCGCGATGCTTGAGTGCTGACGTGGTCATCGCCCACCTCAGCGGCAATTACGGTCGACAAGAGGTCGAGGCCCGTGCGCGCCAGACGCTGGCCGGGAGAACCAGACAGGGTGTCGAGGTTAGTGGCGAGCCCCATCACGTAAGCAGACAAGACGGAACCGGGGCCTGAATCGCTCGTGATGGCGTGGGCGGTGAGGTCGCCGGCGAGTCCCTCGGGCAGGCTGAGCGCGCTCTTGGGGAACATGGCCACGATGAAGCGGTAGTCCTCGGTGAACTCGAGCGTGTAGGGACGCGCGGTGTCGTAGATGGCAATAGTTCCCGGTGTCAGCACAATCTCGCGATTGCCCTGCATCATGATGCCCGTGCCCGAGACCTGAAGGCTCATCTTGTAGAAGCCGAGGTCGTGCTCGGTGACTTTGCCCGGCCGACGCTCGACGGTGTGGGCGTTGGCCGACAGGTCACTCACCTGGAGTTCGTCGGTGCCGGCGGCGCGATACGTGGCGCGAAAGCCGTCCGGATCACGCGGAACGATGGCGAGTGGCGGAAACGCCCGATCCATTTCGGCGCGCCAACGGCCAATGCTGTCGGGAACATCCGCGTCCAGCACGAAGGACTGCGGATTGCTCTTCAGGCTCTTGGTCACTGGTGACTCTCCTCACAAGGGGCAACACTGCCCGCCCATGTTCTCCGCTCATCGTAACCCCGAAATGGTTCGCGGACGAGCCAATGTTTCCGTTGTCTAGGCCTCGAGCTCGGCCGAGAGCACCAGCCAGCGTGCCTCAAGCGTGACCGTCTCGTCGTCGTGTGCACGCAGCTCGTTCGTCAGTTCGGTGAGTGCCGCGAAGTTACTCTGATCGGCCCGAGCCAGTCGCTCGTGCACGTCGGCGCGCAACAGCTCGAGCTTGGCGAGTTTGCGATCGATGGCCTGCAGCTCCTTCTCGGCAGCGCGGCGCTCGGCACCGCCGAGGGACAGGGTCCGCTCCGCAGACCGACCCGCCCGTTGAGTAGTCGGCACAGCCGACGTATCGAAACCCGAGGTGGGGGATTTCGATACGCGCTCCGCGCTACTCAATCCGCGGGCTCCCTGCGCCGACGAACCCGCAGGTTGAGTAGTCCGCGCAGCGGACGTATCGAAACCCGAGGCTGCACTCTTCACCGAGCCAGCGCGCAGCGCCAGATACTGATCGACCCCGCCCGCGAGGTGCCGAAGGTGGGCATCGATGATGGCGTACTGCTGATCGGTGACACGTTCGAGCAGGTACCGGTCGTGTGAGACGACGATGAGTGTGCCGGGCCAGGTGTCGAGCAGGTCCTCCATGGCAACGAGCATGTCGGTGTCGAGGTCGTTGGTGGGCTCGTCGAGGATGAGCACGTTGGGCTCGTCGAGCAGAATCAGCATGAGCTGGAGTCGGCGGCGCTGCCCGCCCGACAGGTCCTTGACCGGGGTGGAAAGCTGTGCGCTCGTGAAGCCCAGACGCTCGAGCAATTGACCGGGCGTCATTTCCTTGCCCTCGGTTTGATACGTGGACTTCTTGCGACCCACTACCTCGCTCACGCGGTCGTTCGCCATCTCGTCGAGTTCCGACAGCTGCTGGGTGAGCATGGCCACCTTGACGGTCTTGCCCCGTTTGACCCGTCCCGTCGTGGGGGCGAGTGCGCCGGAGACCAGCGAGAGCAGCGTGGACTTACCGGCGCCGTTCACTCCTAAGATTCCCGTTCGCTCCCCCGGCGCTAAGCGCCAGGTGACATCGGAGAGAACCGTGTGGTCATCGAAGGTGACGCCGATGTTCTCGAGATCAACAACGTCCTTGCCGAGCCGCTGCATGGCCATGCTCGCCAGCGCCACGGCATTGCGCGGTTCGGGCTCATTGGCAATCAGTTCGTTGGCCGCATCAATGCGGAACTTGGGCTTGGCCGTGCGCGCCGGTGCGCCGCGACGCAACCAGGCGAGTTCCTTGCGCATCAGGTTGCGGCGTTTACCCTCGATGGTGGCTGCCTGCCGGTCGCGCTCGAGGCGCTGCAGAATGTAGGCCGCGTACCCGCCCTCGAAGGGCTCCACAATACGGTCGTGCACCTCCCACGTGGTGTTGCACACCTCGTCGAGAAACCAGCGATCGTGTGTCACGACGAGCAGCGCACCGGCACCCGCCGACCAGCGCGTTTTGAGGTGAGCGGCCAACCAGGCGATGCCCTCCACGTCGAGGTGGTTTGTCGGCTCGTCGAGAAAGAGCACGTCATCGTCGCCGACGAGGAGTTGCGCGAGCGCCACGCGACGGCGCTGCCCACCCGAGAGCGAGCCGATGGTGGCATCCCACCCGACATCATTGACGAGCCCGGCCAGCACGTCGCGAATCTGCGCGTTCGAGGCCCACTCGTGGTCGGCCGCGTCGCCCACGATGGCGTGTGCCACGGTGTGCGAGTCATCGAGGCTGTCGCGCTGAGCGAGCACCCCGATGGTGAGATTGCGTCGAGTGGTGACCTGACCGCCGTCGGGCTCGAGCTGCCCCGAGAGGATGTTGAGCAGCGTGGACTTGCCATCACCGTTGCGTCCCACGAGTCCGATGCGGTCACCCTCGGCGACACCGAGTGTCACCGAATCAAAAACGACGCGCGTGGGGAATTCAATGTGCACCGCTTCGGCGCCGAGAAGATGGGCCATCAGTCGGTGACGAGTCTGGCGCCGTGAACCGGGCCGGTGGCGCGCACGGCGTTGAGACCGGCGGCCGAGAGCGACACGTGCAGTTCGATTGCCGCCTCGGTGTCTTCGGCGAGGAAGGCCACCGTGGGACCCGAACCCGAGACGATTCCCGCAAGCGCCCCCGAGCTTTCGCCCAGTTCAAGAGTTTCCACGAGTTCCGGCTCGAAGTGGAGCGCGGGAGCCTGCAGATCGTTGTGCAGTGAGTTGGCGAGCATGTGCGCGTCACCCGCGCGCAGCGCCTGAAGCACGTCGTTGCTCACGGCCGGCGACGTGGGAGCGGGCGCGATGTCTCCCACGTGGCGCGCCCGATGGGCGTCGAGCTCGGCGTAGACCGCCGGAGTGGAGAGACCAAAGTCGGCCACCACGAGCACCCACTGAAAATTACCCGTGGCCAACGCGGGGCTCAGCTGGTCTCCGCGGCCGGTCCCGATCGCGGTTCCGCCCATAAGGGCAAACGGAACGTCAGCCCCGAGTTGCTTGCCGAGGTTGACGAGCTCGTCCCGATGCAGACCCAGTCCCCACAGGG
This sequence comes from Actinomycetota bacterium, assembly GCA_947450345.1. Lineage (GTDB taxonomy): Bacteria > Actinomycetota > Actinomycetes > Actinomycetales > Microbacteriaceae > UBA963. The sequence continues at coordinate 19,489 of CANFVD010000023.1, read as the reverse complement.
CGTCGCACGCCACAAGCGTGGCAGCCGCGTCGGCCGAACCGCCGCCCATCCCGCCCGCTACGGGAACGTGCTTCTCGATTTCGAGGCGCACACCGCCGGCAAACTTGGCTTTCCGTGCCAGCAAGCGCGCTGCCTTGATGGCGAGGTTGGAGGCATCCGTGGGGACGTTCTCCACGTCGATGGATCCGCCGACAAACGAGACAGAAAAATCGTCGGCTGGGTAGGCCCGAACGTCCTCGTATAGCGACAGCGCCTGATAGGCGGTGGCTACATCGTGGTAGCCGTCATCCATGACGGCACCCACCTTGAGAAAGACATTGACCTTACCGGGGGCTCGCGCATGTGCGAACTCACTCACCGGCCCCGTTGTCATGGCTCAAATCTAGCCGACGCTCAGGCACGCAAAAAAACTGACGGCCAACGCCTGCTCTCACCTGGACCACCGGCCCACCGGTCGCAAAAAAGTTTCCCCCGCACACCGGGGTGCGCGGGGGAAACTTCGTGGGTCATTACTTGCGCAGCCTGCGACGCGCAGCGGCTACCTTGGCACGCTGTTCCATGCCACTGAGACGTGCTTCGAGGTCGTCCATCAGAGAGGCAACCCGGTCGTTGGTCCACGCGAAGCGCAGCTTGCGGCGCGAGGCGTAGACGAAGAACGCGAAGGCGAAGACAATCGCGGCCGAGACCGAGACGATAATCGTGGTGCGCACCGTGGCGCCCGTGTCTGGCAGCGCCGGGTCAACTGCCACCGATGTTCCCAGACCCGAATCGGCACACGGAAGCGGCGACTCATTGACACACGCGGCGAAAAGCAGGTCGAAATTCATCGAGTCCGTTGCAGCTGTGGACAGCGCGGAGTTCACCCCGAAACCGTTGTCAATGGCATCAGTAGACGTGGCGTAGGCGTTCGGGAAATCAACGTACTCGTTGATAAATCCGTCCGTTGTGGGCGCACCACAGTCGGTTTCCGTGTAGGAACCGGAGTCGGGGCACTCGTACTCGCCAGCAATCCAGAAAAGGTTCTGCCCACTGACCTGACGGAACGCCTCAATTTGGGTTCCTGCCTGGCTGAAGACGCCAGCCACGGTCTGCCCGCCGGGAGTCACTCCGCCGAACTCGAATCCCTCGTCACTTCCTTCGAGATAAGAGTCGGTGTACCAGTAAATGCGGTGGCTATAGCCCGCGTAGTCGGTACCTAGGCTCGTGAGATCAATCTTCACGTTGAAATACTCGTTGGGGTACGTGTAAGTGATCGTGAAGTCTGCCGTAATGAGGCTCGTTCCCGAACCGTAAGTCAGGTGGTTGACGACCGAGCCGCTTCTGCCGGAATCCGTCAGCGTGGCCTCCGACGTAAATGAATCCCAGTCGTGGTAGCTCGGATTCGAACCGCCACCTATTTTGACGATGCTCGTCCCGTCGCTCAACGCAACCACCGGGTAGTTCGACACATTCGAATAAGACGTGGGATCCGGCAAATCGGTGGAGTCATAAAGCTGGCCGCTCCCGTTTCGGCCGATTTGGATGTTTCCAAAGGCAACATCGATCTTCAGGCCGTCAGTAGCTGAGGTACCACCGGTCGCGTTGATGGTTTCGAGAACACCCGGGTCCGTGGCGGCGAAGGAAGGTGCGGCCACAATGGCCACACTCACAACGCCAATGCCCACACCGGCAAGAATCTTCTTAAGCATGTGAATCCTTATCTTATGGCGCAGGTTACCCTTCCAGAGGGTTGAGGGATTCGCAAAACTGCGTTGTTAACCCCATACTAGCCCTCAACCAACCTCAAAGCGAGACCTATGTGGAACGAACGGGACGCACCATCTACCGGCGGCGTGCCAGCCGAATGAAGTCGACGACAGTGAGCCGTTCACCTCGATCGGTGGGTGCGATGCCGGCGGCAATCAGCGCCTCCTCGGCGGCAGCCGATGAACCGAACGGGAGCGCCAGAGACTGGCGGAGCATCTTGCGGCGCTGGCCAAATGCGGCATCCACCAGCTCGAAGGTGCGTTCGCGGAGCTCGAGGTCACCGGGTTCTGGGTGGCGCTCAAACGCAACGAGCACGGAATCCACGTTGGGCACGGGCCAGAACACCTGTCGGCTCACCTTGCCCGCGACCCACCACTTGCCAAACCACGCGGCCTTCACGCTGGGGCCGCCGTAGATCTTGCTTCCCGGGCTAGCCGCGAGGCGCTCCCCCACCTCCGACTGCACCATGACCAGACCCGTTTGCAGGCTCGCAAAGGTCTCGAGCAGGTGAATCAGGATGGGCACCGACACGTTGTAGGGCAGGTTGGCCACCAGCCGGAGCGGCTCGTGTGGCAATTCGGTCACCTGCATTGCGTCCTCGTTGATGACACACAGCTTGGCTCCCGGTGCTCGTGCGCCCACGGTCGACGGCAGTTCGCGGGCCAGCCGACGATCGATCTCCACGGCGTCAACATGGGCGCCCGCCTCAAACAAACCGAGCGTGAGAGATCCCAGTCCGGGCCCGACCTCGAGTACGACATCGCCCGCCTGAACTCCCGCAGTCGCCACAATCTTGCGAACGGTGTTGGCATCGACCACGAAATTCTGGCCGAGCTTCTTGGTGGGAATCACTTCAGCGCGGGCCGCCAGGCTTCGCACGTCTGCCGGCGTGAGCATTATGACGTCAGTCATTGAGTGTTGCCTCGGTTCCCTCAGCGGTCAGGACCGTATCATCGGCCCACGATCCGTAGACGGCCTCGGTGTTCTCGGTGATACGGGCACACAGGTCGCCCAGGTCGGCGCCGAGATGCTCCCCCATCGCCCGCACGGTGTAGGGCACCATGTAGGACGCGTTCGGGCGGCCGCGAAAAGGCATCGGGGTCAAGAACGGCGCGTCCGTCTCTACCAGGATGCGGTCGCGCGGAATGGCCGAGAGAGCCTCACGCAAGTGATGGTTGTTCTTGAATGTCACCGTTCCGGCAAAGGACAGGTACCACCCCTCGTCTACCGCGGTCCGCGCAAAGTCGGCATCCCCCGAGAAGCAGTGCAACACGGTTTTCTCCGGGGCCCCCACTCGGCGCAGGGTTGCCAGCACATCCTCGTGCGCGTCGCGGTCATGAATCTGCAGGGCGATCCCGTTGCGCTGAGCGATCTCAATGTGAGCCTCAAACGAGGCAAACTGCGCGGGTCGTCCCTCTTCTTCAGTTCGAAAGAAGTCGAGTCCCGTCTCGCCCACGGCACGAACACGCGGCTGCGCGGCGAGCGCGTCAATTTCCGCGAGCGCCTCATCGAGGGTTCCCCGAGCAGCCAGCTTCGGAGCATCGTTGGGGTGAATCGCTACCGCTGCGAGAATGCGCGGATTCGTTGCCGCCAGTTCGGCGCCCCACCGCGACGAGGGCACATCGGTACCGACCTGGACCACGCCCACCACGCCAACGAGCGCGGCCTTCTCCAACTGCTCGGCCACACTTACGGCGGTGTCGCCATCGGCAATGTCGAAGTGCGTGTGATTGTCGTAGACGGGGAAGGGCAAGGCGTCGGGTGCCGGCGGAAACTCGAGGTCCCGCTTGGTTCCGGCTCCATCCTCGGCGCGACGGCGCTGTTCTTGCTCACCAGTCACAGGCGACCTACTCGGCGGATTCGATGCGCGGGAACAACGGCTCGAGCGCACCCACGGGTGTTCCGGCGGGAAGCTGGCCCCACGAGCCGGCAGAACGCACCGGTTGAGCAGCCAAGGATCCCAGCGCTGTTTCGGCGCCGAGTGCCACCCATAGCTTGTGAGTCGACTCGGGCATGACCGGTGAGAGCAGCACGGCCAGGGCGCGCAGACCCTCGGCGCAGGTATAGAGCACTGTTGACAGGCGATCCGCGTTGGCCGGGTCCTTCGCCAGCGCCCACGGTTCCTGCTCCGTGATGTACCCATTGAGGGCATCCACAATCGTCCAGATGTTCGACACAGCTTCGTGCACGGCGACACGAGAGATGGCGTCGTCGGCCTGACTCACGGCAGCCGCAACAACATCGTGGATGGCGGCATCGGCCGGGGTCACCGCACCTTCGGTAGGAACCTGACCCTCGAAGTACCGGGTGATCATGGCGAGCGAACGCGAGGCCAAGTTGCCGAAGCCGTTGGCCAGTTCAGACTCGTAGCGCGCCGAGAGGTCTTCCCAGCTGAACGAGCCGTCTTGACCAAACGTGATGGCGCTCGTGAAGTAATAGCGGAAAGCATCCGAGCCGAACGTGTCGGTGATCTCGTTCGGCGCAATACCCGTGAGTTTCGACTTGGACATCTTCTCGCCGCCCACCAGCAACCAGCCGTGGCCGAAGATTCCCGCCGGAACCGGCAGGCCGGCCGCCATCAGCATGGCGGGCCAAATGACCGCGTGGAAGCGCAGGATGTCTTTGCCCACGATGTGCAGGGCCGGCCAGCGGCGATCAAAGTTGGCTTGGTCTTCGCCGTAACCAATGGCGGTGATGTAGTTGAGCAGCGCATCAAACCAGACGTAGACCACGTGAGTGTCGTCCCAGGGAAGCTTGATGCCCCAGTCAAACGTGGAGCGCGAGATAGAGAGGTCTTCGAGTCCCTGACGCACGAACGCGATGACCTCGTTGCGCGCTGACTCGGGCTGAATGAACTCCGGGTTGGCTTCGTACAGGTCGAGTAGGGCTTGCGTGAAATCACTCATGCGGAAGAAGTAGTTCTTCTCGTGCAAAATCTCTACGGGCTTTGAGTGAATCGCACACACCTGCTGGCCCGCGTCTTCGCCCGTGCCGGCGATGAGGTCGGCGGCCTGCTTGTACTCCTCGCAGCCCACGCAGTAGGCACCCTCGTACTCGCCGGTATAGATGTAGCCCTTGTCGTAGAGCGTGGTGAGGAATTTCTGCACGTTGTTTTCGTGCCGCGCTTCAGTGGTGCGGATGAAGTCATCGTTGGCGATGTTGATGGTGTCGAGCAGGGGCTTCCAGGCGGACTCCACCAGGCGGTCTGCCCACTCCTGCGGAGTCGCGCCGTTTGCCGTGGCCGTGCGCAGAATCTTCTGACCGTGCTCGTCGGTGCCCGTCAGCAGCCACGTGTCATCGCCCGACTGCCGGTGCCAGCGCGCGAGGACGTCCGCCGCAACCTCCGTGTAGGCGTGACCGATGTGCGGCACGTCATTCACATAGAAGATGGGCGTGGTCACATAGAAACGCGAACCCTCAGCCATACCGTCCATCCTAATTTGCCCGGATGCTCGGCGAACGCCGGTTCGCGGTTGCGTGGCCGACTACTTGCGGGCCAGTGCGCCCTGATACAGCTCGCGCGCCGAGTGTCCCGTGGCGTCGGCAACCTGAGCGCACGCTTCCTTGAGACGCAGCCCCGATTCCGTCAGCTCGGCCACCTGATCGAGCGCTGCATCGAGCGACACGGATACCGGCTCTGCCCCGGCCACGACGATCACGATCTCGCCGCGAACGCCCTCGGTCGCCCAGTCGGCCAGCTCGCCGAGAGAACCGCGACGAATCTCCTCATACATTTTCGTCAGTTCCCGACAGACCGCGGCCTGGCGATCTGCGCCAAGGACATCGCGTGCATCGGCGAGCGCCTCGGCGATGCGATGCGGGGACTCGAAAAAGATGAGCGTGCGCGTTTCGCGGGCAACCTCCGAAAACAGCGAACGGCGTTCGGCTCCCTTACGCGGAAGAAAGCCGTCGAACGCGAACCGGTCGGTTGCGAGGCCAGACAGCGTGAGGGCAACGAGGACGGCGCTCGGTCCCGGCAGACACGTCACGGTCACACCCGCCGCAATGGCGGCTTGCACCACGCGGTACCCCGGATCGCTGACCGCGGGCATCCCCGCGTCCGACAGAACGAGAACGTCCGTTTCACGGGCGCGCTCCACGACGCGCGCCGACTCATCTCGCTCGTTGTGTTCGTGCAACGCTATGAGTGTGGGTCGGTAGGTCACGCCCAACGCCGAAAGGAGATGCGACGTGGTGCGGGTGTCTTCGCAGGCAATAACCTCAACCGTTTCGAGCGCGGTGCGCAGGCGGGTGCTGACGTCGCCCAAATTGCCAATCGGCGTGGCTCCCAGAATCAACACCGTCTCAGTCTGCCAGTCGACACCACGTTCTCACCGTGCATACAGCGATCCCCTCGCTAGGCTTTCGACCGTGACTGCACACGCACCTCTCGGCCTAGCGCCCGATCGAACCGGCTCGCGACTGGACGACTGGTGGATGCGCGTGCTGAGCTCGCCCGGTAGACAGCGTCTGTGGTTCTGGGGCGGCCCCCTGCTCGTCCTGCTCCTTGCCGCCGTGCTGCGATTCTGGAACATCGCCAATCCACACTCGTTGGTGTTTGACGAGACGTTTTATGTGAAGGATGCGTGGTCCCTGTTTAACCGTGGCTACGAGACAACGTGGCCCGACGGAGCCGACGACTCGTTTGCTGCCGGTGATACCAACATCTTTGATGCCAACGCGTCGTACGTGGTGCATCCGCCATTCGGCAAGTGGCTCATTGGGCTGGGCATGGCACTATTTGGTCCCGCCAACTCGCTGGGCTGGCGCTTCACGGTGGCTATCGCCGGGCTCGTCATTGTCTGGCTGGTGATGCTGATTGCTCGACGCCTTACCGGCTCGACCCTGATTGCTGTGCTCACCGGAGGGCTCATCGCCATCGATGGTCTGGCCATCCAACTCTCGCGCGTCACCCTGCTCGACGGAATTCTGGCCGCCCTGACGCTGACCGGTGTGTACCTGGTGCTCGTCGATCGCATGGCGGCCCGACAACGATTGACCCGACTACTCGCCTCGGCGCCTTCCGACGGAACTCCGCCCGCGTGGGGCCCGGTGATGTGGTGGCGCCCCTGGCTGATTCTGGCGGGACTCACGTTTGGGCTCAGTGCCGGCGTGAAGTGGTCGGGGCTTTATTTCCTCGTCGTATTCTGCCTCTACGTCGTCGTGATGGATGCGCTTGATCGCCGCCGAGCCGGCGTCACCCTGTGGGCGTCCTCGGCGCTGTTACGCACCGCACCCGTGACCTTCCTGCAGACCGTGCCGCTCGCGATTGTCGCGTACCTTGGCACCTGGCTGGGCTGGATCACGAGCACCAACGGCTATGAACGAATGTGGATTGACAATCACCCCGACGAGCGGTGGACCGGACTCTTCTCGTGGGTGCCCACGTGGTTCCAATCGCTCGCCCGCTTTCACGGCGAGATCTACAACTTTCATGTGGGCATGTCGACCCCTCATCCGTATCAGGCCAATCCCCTGACGTGGTTGTTCATGATTCGCCCCACGAGCATGTACTACGTTGGCACCGTCGCGGGAGAAAAAGGCTGCGGCTGGGAGACCTGTTCCGAGGCCATCTCCGGTCTGCCCAACCCCCTCATCTGGTGGGCCGGGACGGCGGCGGTTTTCTACCTCGTGTACTACGTCATCCGTTATCGCAAGTGGCAGCCCACGTTCATCCTCATGGGCATGCTCGCCGGTTACGTGCCGTGGCTGATGTACCTCAACCGCACGGTGTTCCAGTTCTACGGCATCGTCTACGAGCCGTTCATGATTCTCAGCCTGGGCTACGTGCTGTGGCTCATTCTGGGCAAGCGCAGCGAGCCCGATTACCGGCGCATCAACGGCATCCGCACGGTTGCCGTTTTCGGCATCGCCGCCATCCTGCTCAGCATCTTCTTCTATCCCATCTGGACCGGCATGCAGATTCCGCTGACCTACTGGCAACTGCACATGTGGATGCCGACCTGGATCTAGGTCTGCCGCCAGTTACTCGGCGTGACAACACACGCCACGCCCCCGCACCGGCGACCGTAGACTTGTCGGCATGGCAGATCGCGAATATGGCTTCAAGACCCGTTCGATTCACGCGGGAAACATTCCCGACGGAGTTCACGGAGCGCGGGCCCTGCCCATCTACCAATCGACGTCTTTTGTTTTTGATGACACCGACGACGCCGCGGCCCGATTTGCCCTGCAGAAGTACGGCAACATCTACTCGCGTCTCGGTAATCCCACGGTGGCTTCGTTCGAAGAGCGTGTGGCCAGCCTCGAGGGTGGGATTGGCGCCGTCGCCACGGCCAGTGGCATGTCGGCGCAATACATCACCTTCGCGTCGATCTTGGGCCACGGCGACCAGATCGTCTCCGCGGCGAGCCTCTATGGAGGCACGGTCACTCAGCTCGACGTGACGCTGCGCCGATTTGGCGTGGAGACCACCTTCGTCAACTCGTCTGACCCCAAAGATTTTGACGCGGCCATCACCGACAAAACGAAAGCCATCTTTGCCGAGACGGTGTCGAACCCGTCCGGTGAGGTGACAGACCTCGAGGGCATGGCGGATGTTGCGCACTCCCACCACATCCCGCTCATCATCGACTCGACCGTCGCCACCCCCTACCTGTGCCGCCCCATCGAGTGGGGTGCCGACGTGGTGACCCACTCGGCTACCAAATTCCTCGGCGGCCACGGCACCACGCTCGGCGGCGTTGTGGTGGAATCCGGCAGATTCCACTGGCACTCCGAAAAGTTTCCGCTCTTCGACGAGCCCGTTCCCAGCTACGGCGGACTCAGCTGGGCGGGAAACTTCGGTGAGTACGCCTTCCTGACCCGCCTGCGCGCCGAACAGCTCCGCGACATGGGCCCCACACTCGCACCGCACTCGGCCTTCCTTTTGGCTCAGGGCGTGGAAACACTGCCGTATCGGATGCAGGCACACGTTGACAATGCCCGCGCGGTAGCCGAATGGCTCGCCAGCGACAAGCGCGTCACCGCCGTCAACTGGGCGGGGCTCAAGAATCACCCGCACTTCGACCGCGCCACAAAGTACATGCCACTCGGCCCGGGTTCGGTCTTCAGCTTTGAGGTGGCAGGCGGCCGTGAGGTGGCACAGCGCATGATCGAATCGGTCAACCTCGCCAGCCACGTCGTGAACATCGGTGACGCTAAGACCCTCATCGTGCACCCCGCATCCACCACACACGCCCAGCTGACCACGGAACAGCTCATTGCCGCCGGCGTCCTTCCCGGTGTGATTCGCCTGAGCGTGGGCATCGAAGACGCCGACGACATCATCTACGACCTCGACCAGGCACTGGCCCTGGCGCTGAAAGGTTAATCATGGCAACCGATACCGTCACCACTCAGTTGCAGAACGGCTTGAGCTGCGAGCTGCCCGCCAACTCGCCGCTGGCAAAGCTGCTGAAATCGCAGCGCACTTGGGTGGGCCCGGATGCCCGGGAGCGCCTGCGCATCCTGCAGAACGCAAAGTCGGTCGCCATTGTGGGCATGTCCGACAAGTCGGCTCGCTCGAGCTACTTCGTGGGCACGTACCTCTTGCAGTCGTCGAACTACCGGGTCTACTTCGTCAACCCCATGATCACCGAGGTGCTCGGCCAGAAGGTCTACCCGGATCTCGCGTCGCTGCCCGAAGTGCCCGACATCGTCGACGTGTTTCGCAAGGGAAGCGACATTCCGCAGATTGTTGACGAGGTTCTCGCCGTCGGGTCGCCGTGCATTTGGGTTCAGCTCGGCATCTGGAACGAGCAGGCCGCGATTGATGCCGAGGCCAAGGGCCTCACGGTGGTCATGGATCGGTGCCTCAAAGTAGAGCACGCGCGTTTCAACGGCGGTCTTCACCTGCTCGGCTTTGACACCGGCGTGATCACCAGCCGAAAGACCGTTCGTTAGACCGTTTTTGTTTTCTCCGGCGTGAGCCCGAGGAATACATCGGTCGGAATGTCGGCTGCCTTGCGACGCAGCAGGACGTACATCACGATGCCAAAGACGGCAACAACGGCAGCAATCACGAGCGAGGTCACGCCAAAGGCGTGCATATACGCATCCTGCACTTGGGCTGAAGAGACCGCCGCCAGCGCTTCGTTGGTGGGCACTTTCGTGGGGTCAGCCATGTAGGTCGTGATGGCATCCCAGTTTCCCTCACCGGACACGGCGCCGTTGGTGAGCTTGCTCACACCCGCGAGGGTGAGGGAGGACACGGCCACGGTGCTTCCGGAAAGTCCGAGCGAGTAGCCGAACTGTCCCACCGCCATCTTGCTGGAGGTCACCGGGCCATAGAACTTTGCGGGAGACAGCGTAATGAACAGATTTCCCTGAGTAGTGGCGTTCATCATCCAGCCACATCCGGCAAAGACCATGCCCGGCACAAAGAGCAAGTAGCCAGCGGTTGCCGGCAGGAAGAAGTACGAGACGAACGCGACCGTCATGAACGCGTAGCCAATGATGGCGATGGTGCGCGCCTTCTGGCCGCGCCCCAGCGCCATGCCTGCGAACACCGAACCGAGGATGCCGGCCGCGGCTTGTGGCAGTGATGCCACACCGATCTCACTCGGCTGCAGGTGGGTGACGTACTGCCATACGTTCGGCAGCATCTGACTTGCCGACGCACTGGCCACGTTCCAGAAAATGCCCATGATGACGGCTCCCAAGAACGCGGGATGAGCAAGAAGCCGGATGGGGAACGCCGGGTTGCTCGCACGCTTCTCACGGAGCCAGAAGAAGAGCAGACCCAGTACGGCGATACCGAGGGGCACCCAGAACTGAGGGCTGTCGAGGCCGTGTGTGGCCATGCTGACGCCATAGAGAATGCCGACCACGCCAACAGCGAGCAGCACCATGCCAAGAATGTCTGCCCGGCCATTACTGGGGAGGCGGTCAACCTTAGGCAGAATCAGGGGGATGAGAATGAAGCACACCACCGCCACGATGGGCAGCATGAGGTAGGCCAGGCGCCAATTCGTGCTGATGATCACACCGCCGGCAACCAGCGAGATCACGGGCACCACGCCGTTCAATACGTTGAACGTGGCCATAGCCGGGCCGAGGGACTTGACGGCGGATACGTTGCGCAACATTCCGTAGGAGGCGCCAAAGACAATTCCTAGCGCCATGCCCGTGACGATGCGGCCGACCAGGTAGACAGTCTCATCGGGACTCAGCGCGGTAATGATCTGGCCGGCCGATCCCACCAGCAGTGCCACCATGAGCAGCCCTCGGCGGCCCAGACGGTCGGCCAACATGCCGCCCGGAATGGCTGTGGCAGCAAGTGCCAACGTGGAGATGCCGGCCGCGAGCGACTGGATGCTGGCGGTAAAGTTCAGCTCGGCGGAGGCCCGCACCAGGGCCATGGAGGACAGCAGGGGGTCGGCAACCTGAATCGCGGCAACAATGCCGAGCAAGACAACCGCTGAGTGGTTGAAGCCCTCAGCCGGTGGCCCGGGCGGAGTTACGCGTTTCTTGGTTGACGTTGCCATGCTGACTCACCCTTCACCCGATTTAGTCGGAAAACTCCCGCGTGGGGGTCGGTTCACCCCCTCCAGACATGTGGCGATCTCAGCGCGCCCCACTTCGAAGGTAGCCTAAGCCCGCGCCGAGCGAACCGCACGAACGGCAAATTGCGTCGCGGTGTAAAGCATGATGGCCGCAAACAGAATATTGGCAACGAGGCTCGGCAGGATAACCGCGGTGATCACGCCCGCGTACGACACCACGGCAGCCACCACGCCCACTACCGCGGCGGCCTTGAGGTCTACCATGCCAAAACGCAGGTTCGTGAGCGTGCCCACAACGGCAGCCGGGATCTGCATGAACAGCGAGGTGCCCTTTGAATCGAACGTGGTCAGGCCAAAGAACGAAATCAGCAGTGGGACCACCATGATTCCGCCACCCACACCGAGGATGCCGGCCATCACGCCGGCAATAAGCCCCACGAAAACCAATCCCACAATCCACCATGCCGAGACGACCCACGTATCGGCCAGAGCGTCCGAAGCCCACAGCAGGCGAACGGCGAGAACCGTCAACAGTGCCACATAGACCCACATGATGATGCGTTGCGGAATGACCTGCAACAGGCGAGCCCCGATGTAGGCGCCCACCATCGAGCCCGCCGACAGCGCAATCGCCGCGGCCCAGACCACTCCGTCATTGATCGCATATCCGATGACCCCGGCGACTGCCGTGAGAAAAATTGCTGCCAGTGACGTGGCCGCCGCGCGCTTTACCTCGAAGCGCAGGAGGAACGTGAGCAAGGGAACGACGATGAACCCGCCACCAATGCCGAAGAGGCCCGAGAAGTACCCGGCAATGACCCCCACCAAAACATAGCTCAGGTAGGTCTTCAGGGGTCGTGGGGCGGGACGGGACGAAGCTACAGAACCTTGGACAGGAATGCCTTCGTCCTCTCGTGTGTGGGCTTCGCGAGTACGGTTCGCGGATCACCGGACTCCACGACCACGCCCTCATCCATGAAGACCAGCGAATCGCCCACTTCGCGCGCGAAACCCATCTCGTGGGTCACCACGATCATGGTCATGCCGGATGTGGCGAGAGCCTTCATCACATCAAGGACCTCTCCAACGAGTTCTGGGTCGAGTGCCGATGTCGGCTCATCAAAGAGCATCAGCTTGGGGTCCATGGCGAGCGCGCGGGCGATGGCCACACGTTGCTGTTGGCCGCCCGAAAGGTGAGCGGGGTAATGATTCATGCGGTCACTGAGCCCCACGCGGTCGAGAAGCTCCTTCCCGCGTGCGATGGCGTCGGCCTTGGGAATCTTCTTGACGAGGGTGGGCGCCTCGATCACGTTCTCAAGAGCCGTCATGTGGGGGAACAGGTTGAACCGCTGGAAAACCATGCCAATGTCGCGGCGCTGCGCTGCGGCATCTCTGGGGTGAAGCTCGTAGAGTTTGTCCCCCTTTTCACGGTAACCCACGAGGGTGTCGTCAACATAGAGGCGACCGGCATTGACCACTTCGAGGTGGTTGATGCAACGAAGGAACGTTGACTTTCCCGAACCGGATGGACCGACGAGGCACATCACGTCACCGCGATTGACAGTAAGGGTGATGCCCTTGAGTACTTCATTCGATCCGAAGCGCTTGACTACGCCCTCGGCGCGAACCATGGGTGTCGTCATCGTTTCTCACCTGAATCCGGGTCTGGGCCGGGCGGATTGACCACCGCGGCTCCCGCGAAACGGCTCGAGGGAATCTTAATTCGGCCGAGTTCGCCAACTCCGCGGGCAAAGCGCTTCTCGAGGAAGAACTGGCCGATCATCAGAATCGACGTAAAGAACAGGTACCACACCGAGGCCACGATGAGCAGCGGGATGGGGTTAAAGGTCTCGGCGGCGATATCGCGCGTGCGCGTATACAGGTCCAGAGTAAACGGCACGGCCGTCACCAGCGAGGTCGTTTTGAGCATCGAGATGACCTCGTTGCCCGTCGGGGGAATGATCACGCGCATCGACTGGGGAATGATCACCCGTCGCATACTTTGGAACCAGGTCATGCCGAGCGCTCGCGCGGCCTCATCCTGACCCGCGTCAACGGCGAGGAGACCGGCGCGCACAATCTCGGCCATGTAGGCGGCCTCGTTGAGGGCCAAACCGATGATGGCCAGCGCAAAGGCACTGAGCGCGGCCTTCGTCTCCCACGAGACCCACGGCTGCTGGAACGGAATACCAATGTCGATGGTGTTGTAGATCACCGCGATGAGACCCCAGAACACCAACTGGACGTAGACCGGGGTGCCGCGGAAGATCCACAGGTAGAACCAGGCAATGGACTTGAGGATCGGGTTGGGCGACAGGCGCATGACGGCAAGAACGATGCCGAGGACGATGCCAATGACCATCGCAGAGACAGTGAGTTCCAAGGTGGTCAACGCCGCCAATGAGACGCGCCTGTCGAACATGTACTTGCCCACCGACGGCCAATCGAAGGCCTCCCGCTGGGCGGCATCGATGATGACAAGAGCTACCAGTAAGAGAAGAACGACGCCGATGATCCAACGCCACGGGTGGCGCAACTTCACAGCACGAATCGACACAAAATCCGGAGCGACGGAATCCGGCATTCCTGCCGAACCACGTCGCTCCGAATTTTGTGCCATGGTGTCTGACGCTCGAGAGGAGCGGACTAGCTTCCCGCGTTGATGGTGGCCTTGGTGATGGCTCCGTCGGCCACGCCGGCCTTGTTCAGAATCGCCAGGTAGGTGCCGTCATCGATCAATGACTGCAGAGCGGCCTGAACAGCCTCGACGAGCTTGCTTCCCTTGGCAATCACGTAGCCATACGGAGCGACCTCAAACGAGGATCCGGCAGCCTGGAGCTTGCCCTTGCTGGCAGCGATTGCCGCCGACGTTACGGGAGAGTCAGCGCTCATCGCGTCGACCTGACCGAGCGTGACAGCCGCGGTGGCAGCGTCCTGCGTGTCAAAGGGAACAATCGTGATGGCGGCCTTGCCGGCGTCGACACAAGCGGCGCTCTTGGCGGGAACCTCATCGGTGTCCTGGTAAGTGGTGGCCTGAACGGCGACCTTGAGACCACAGGCGTTTTCCGGGTCTACTTTCTTGTCCGCGGCGGAAGCCCACAGGATACCGGCCTGGTAGTAGTCAACGAAGTCAACCGTCTGCTGACGCTCGGCGTTGTCCGTGAACGAGGAGACGCCCATGTTCAACTTGCCGCCGTCAACGCTGGGGATGATGTTGGCAAACGATGACACGGTGTACTCGGTCTTCAGGCCCAGCTTTGCGGCGATGGCGTCGGCGAGCTCGATGTCCCAACCAATAGGGTTGCCTGCATCGTCTTTGTACTCGTTCGGCGGGTATGTGGCGTCAACACCGATGGCAAGGATGCCCGTCTTCGCGATGTCGGCCGGCACCAAGTCTGCGGCGGCCTTGTCGACGCTAATCGCGGCGCCCGACGTGTCGTCGGTTGCAGATCCGCCTGAGTTATCCACGCAGCCGGTCAGCGCGAGTGCGGCAATTCCCGCAATGGCGACCGCGGTAAGAATTCGCTTCTTCATTAAATGTCCTTACTTCCTACTTGTCATGTGGGCGAGGCCTATGCGGGCTCAGGACATCAATCTATCCGAATGAGTGGGAGTGGCGAAAGTAGGCTCTAGTTCGCCACAGTGAAGCGCGCACCACGGTGTTGCGGGTTTTCGAGCTCATCGAGCACGGCCACCGCAAAGTCTTCCTGCGAGATGCTCTCCCCCACGGGTGAATTGGTGCCGACCGTGTAGGTTCCCGTGCGTTGACCCGGGCCAATCATGGGTGCGGGTGACAGTACTGTCCAGTCAATTCCCGTGGACGCCTGATAAACGTCGAGCACCTCGGTCATGATGGCTGCCGACGGTTTGTACGCGTCGGGAAAGTCCGGGGTGTCCTTGAGGAGGGTGTCGCCCACGACGAGCGACCCGGCTCCACCCACAACAAAAATGCGGGATGTCGGTGCGCTGTTCACGACCGCACGGTGCGCGTCGACCAACAGCGATGCTGGTTCACCGGTGCGAGACGGCCCGAGCGAGATCACGACGGCGTCATGCTCGCCAGCGATTGCCGAGAACGTCGCAGTGTCGGCCAGGTCCGCACGAACGGCAGTGACACCCGCCACCTCGGTGCCCGATCGGCTAATTCCCGTCACCGTGTGTCCGCGGCGCAGGGCCTCGGCAACAATCTGAGTTCCGATGTTTCCGGTGGCTCCGTAGACGGCAATTTTCACGATGGTTCTCCCGTTCTGGTTTCGATACGTCGCTCTGCGACTACTCAACCAGCGTACTCACGTCGCTCTGCGACTACTCAACCAGCGTAGTCACGTCGCACGGCAACGTGACTACGCGGCGAGAGAGCAACTAGTGGGAGACGGTCGCCGAAGCGTTCGACTCGTAGCTCGTGTTGGTGGACTCGAAGAAGTTCACCAACTGGAGCGTGTCGTTGGCCGTTGCCATCCACTTGGCCGGGTTCGACACCTTGTACTCGGCTTCAAAGCCGAGCTCTTCGAGGCGACGGTCGGCCAGGTACTTCACGTACTGGTTGATGTAGTTGGCGTTGAGACCCAGGATGCCGTTGGGGAGAAGGTCGCGGTTGTACTGCTCTTCCATCTCAACTGCGTCGAGGATCATCTGCTTGATTTCGTCGGCGAACTCGGCCGTCTGAAGGTCGGGGTTCTCTTCGAGCACCGTGAGGATCAGGTTGATGCCGAACTTGAGGTGCAGCGACTCGTCACGCACGACCCAGTCCATGAGCGAACCGAAGTTGCGGAGCAGGTTGCGCTGGCGGAAGCTGAGCGCCACCATGAAGCCCGAGTAGAACCAGATGCCCTCGAGGATGACGTTGTAGGCAACGAGGTTGCGAACGAAGTCCTTCTTGCCCTCGGTGGTGGTGATGTCGAGCGTCTGCTCGGTCATGCGCTTGATGAAGCCGATCTCGAACTCTTCCTTGCGCGCCATCGACGGCACGTTGACGTGCGAGCCGTAAGCCTCTTCGCGGTCGATGGGGAAGGTCTCGAGCACGTACTCGAACGACATGCAGTGGTTGGCTTCTTCCCACATCTGCTTGGCGAGGTACAGGTGGCACTCGGGTGCGTTCACGTAGGGGTACACGCCGAATGCCAAGGCCTTGTTGACCAGCAGCTCGTTGGGGTTGAAGTACGACATGAGGAAGGTGATGGCGTGACGCTCTTCGTCGGTCATCTTCTTGAAGTCTGCGATGTCTTCGCCCAACTGGATCTCGTTGGGGAACCAGGTGTTGGCGACGGCCTGGTCGTACAGGTCCATGGCCCATTTGTAGGTAACAGGCTTGAGCAGCAGTCCTTCTTTAACTCCGGTGCCGAGAATTCCCATGATGTCTCCTTGGTTTCGTGTCGAAAAATCGTGATGAGTGAGTGACAAGTGGTGAGTGATACCGCGCGCTAGGCGTGGGTGTTCAGTCGAGCGGATTGTTCTGGTGAGCGGGGTGTTCTGCCTACTGGCAGGAGTCGCACTGCAGGTTGTCCATCGGGTCGAGCGGTACGGAGTACTCGCCCACGCGGTCTAGCGACGGGTTCATGCCCCGCCTCCCGCTGACGCACCGAAGCCGAAGCCCTTGCGAGCAGGTGCCGCGACGCTGGGTGCGGCCTCAGCTGACTCCGTGCCCGCCTCGGCGGTCTGGCCGGAACCGCCGCCGAAGCCGAAGCCCTTGCGGGTTGTCTGCTCGCCGTTTCCGGTGAGCTCCTCGGCCTTGTTTACCTTGACCGTGGACTGCTCGGCCGTGTGGCGTGGCTTCATGTGCAGGTAGTAGGTGGTCTTCACGCCGAGGTTCCAGGCCTCGGAGTAAATGTCCATCATGTCGCCGAGGTCGCGGGTTTCGAGGTACATGTTGCGGCTGATGGCCTGGTCAATCCACTTCTGGGCACGCGCGGCTACCTGCAGGAACGACGTGGGCGAGAGCTGGAAGCTCGTCTTGTACGTCTCCTTGACGTGGTCGGGGATGACCGCGATGCTCTGGATGTCGCCCTGGCTGCGCAGGATGTCTTCGCGCACGCTCTCCCACAGACCCAGCTTCTGCAGGTCGGTAACGAGGTTGCGGTTGACCTCGAGGAACTTACCCGAGCTGGTGGCGCGGCTGAAGATCTGCGAGAACTGCGGGTCGAGTCCGGGCGTGGTGCCGGCAACGAGTCCGATGGATGCCGTGGGCGCGATGGCCATGAGCGTGGCGTTGCGAATTCCACCCTTAACGCGGGCGCGCAGGGCATCCCAGTCCATGGTGGTCTTGCGCGACACCGTGATGGGCACGCCGCGGTCGGCCTCGGCGAGGTCAATCGAGTCGAAGGGAACGAGTCCCTGCGACCAACGGCTGCCGGCGAAGTTGTTGTACGAGCCGCGCTCCTGGGCCAGCTCCACGCTTGCCTCGATGGCGGCGTACGAGATGTGCTCAGTGATTTCGTCGATGAGGTCGTAGGCGGCCTCCGACTCGTAGCTCAGACCCAAGCGCTCCACGATGTCGGTGAAGCCCATGAGGCCCAGTCCGATGGCGCGGTTCTCGCTGTTGGAGAAGTCGGCCTCTTGTACCGACGAGCGAGTGATGTCGATGAGGTTGTCGAGCTGACGCACAGCCAGCTTGGCGCTCTCTTCGAGCTTGGCCCAGTCGACCTTGCCGTTCACGATGTGGCGCGACAGGTTGATTGAGGCGAGGTTACACACCGACACGTTGTCTTCGTCCTGAGGGAGCGTGATTTCGGTGCACAGGTTGGACGAGTGAATCGTTCCCGTGTTGTTGTTGAGCGCGCGCAGGTTGATGGTGTCTTTCCACGTCAGCCACGGGTGGCTCGTGGACTGCAGTGAAATCAGGATGGACTTGAACTGCTCGCGCGCACCGATCTTCTTGAACATGTTGATGCGTCCGGCGTTGGCCTCGGCCACGTAGTGGTTGTAGCGGTCCGAGAATTCCTTGCCGTACAGCTCGTTGAGGTCGGTGACCTCGAGCGGGTCAAAGAGGTACCAGTCGTCGTCGTTCTGGACACGCTTCATGAACTCGTCGCTAATCCACACGGCGGTGTTGGCCGTGCGCGTGCGACGGTAGGGGTCACCCGAGTTCTGACGCAGGTCGAGGAACTCCGGGAAGTCCATGTGCCAGTTCTCCATGTAGAAGCACAGGGCGCCGAACTTCTTGCCACCGCGGCTCACGGCACGAAGGATCGAGTCAATCGTGTGCATGAAGGGGATGGGGCCGGTGGACGTGGTGTTGTTCGAGCGGATGGGCGAACCCTGGGCACGAAGCTTGCTGACGGAGAGGCCGATGCCACCCGTTCCCTTGGTGAGCCACATGACATCGCGCGTGGTCTTGGCGATGTGCTCCATGTCGTCTTGCATTTCCATGACGAAGCAGTTGGCCAGCTGGGGGTAAATAGTGCCGGCGTTAACGAGCGTGGAACCGGCGGCTAGGTACTCGAGCGAGCTCATCTTGGCGTAGAAGCGGATGGCGTGCTCAGTGGGGTTGGCCTCGTTGAGCGACAGGCCCATGGCGATGCGCATCCAGAAGTACTGGGGAACCTCGAGCGGGTCGCCGTTGCGACCCTTCATTCCGTAGCGGTTGTTGAGCGTGACCACACCGATGTACTTGAGCAGGTCGTCGTTTTCTGGCGTGAGATGCTTGGCCAGTTCATCGAGGTCGAAGAGTTCGCCGAGGCGGGGGTCGAGCAGACCTTCCTCAACGCCGCGCAGGATGTTGGGGGCGAAGTGCTCGCGGTGCAGGGCCATGAGCTGCTCACGGTTGCTGAAGTCGCCCAGGACACGCTTGTAGATGGTCTTGAGCAGGAGTCGGGCAGCCACAACGTCGAACGCGGGGTCGTCTTTGACGTTCTGCAGGGCAACCTGGATGACTGCCTCGTCGAGCTGTTGGGTCGTGATGCCGTCAAACAGCGTGATTTCAAGCTCGGTGGCAATTTGGGTCACCCACGCAATCGAGTCGTGCAGACCCGAGGATGCCTCTTCGATAGCGAGGTTGATCTTGTTCGCGTCATACGATTCCCGCTGACCGTTGCGCTTTACGACTGTGATTGACACCTAAACTCCCGATTTTTCTCCCGCACCGACGACGGCGCTTGACCACTATATACGGGGTCGCTGACAGTTACCCAACCCCACATATTGTGGGCGTGTCGTCCACACTTGTGGATAACTTGTACCCGAGTTATCCACTTATTCACAGGTAATTCGGTTGTTTGGCGCCCACCTCGCACCATATCTTG
>CANFVD010000022.1 GCA_947450345.1 Actinomycetota bacterium | reverse complement strand
ATCGGTGGGACAGCTCACCACCGACAACGCTCAGGGCGAGAAGTACATCACCGATGTGGTTGGTCTCTTGCGCGCATCGGGCGCAACCGTGGACGCGTGGGAAGTGGCACACTCGTGGAAGGTTGAGGGCATCAACGACCGCGCTCAGCTGGCTGCTGCCGCGTCACGCCTCAACGCCCTGATCGTGCGCGGCTGGCAGCTCGAGGGCGTCACCGTGATTGATCCGGCATCGACGTGGATCGATCTGCAGGCTCAATTGTCGGCAGACGTCGAGATTCGTCCCGGCACGCAGATTCTCGGCGCGACCGCGATTGCCTCCGGCGCCATCATCGGCCCCGACACGACGCTCGTCGACTGCGAGGTGGGCGAGGGCTCGACCGTCAAGCGCACCGATGCCACGCTCTCGGTGATCGGCGCGAATGCGTCCGTGGGGCCGTTCTCTTATCTGCGCCCCGGAACCTACCTCGGCGATGACGGCAAGATCGGCACGTTCGTCGAGACCAAGAACGCGCGCATCGGAACCGGCAGCAAGGTGCCGCACCTCTCCTATGTGGGCGATGCCACGATTGGCGAGCAGAGCAACATCGGCGCGGGCACCATCTTTGCCAACTACGACGGTGTCTCGAAGAACAGCACAAATATCGGGTCACACGTGCGCTCAGGTTCTCATAACGTCTTTGTTGCCCCGGTTAGTATCGGAGACGGAGCGTATACCGGCGCCGGTGCGGTCATTCGCAAGGATGTTCCCGCAGGATCCATGGCGCTGAGTGTGGCCCCACAACGAAACATGGATGGCTGGGTTGAGAAGAATCGACCCGGCACTCCAGCCGCCGAGGCGGCCAAGGATTCGCGCGACTAACAGATCCACCAACTCTTAAGGGACCTCATGGGCGAGACCGACATCACCACAAAAAACAAGAAGAAGCTCGTGCTGATGTCGGGGCGCGCTCACCCGCAGTTGGCCCACGATGTGGCCGCCGAGCTCGGCACCGTGGTTACCGGTAGCGACCTGCGCACCTTCGCGAGCGGCGAGATTTATGCGCGCCCCGAAGAGAGTGTTCGCGGCAGTGACGTTTTTGTCATGCAGTCGCACTGCGCGCCCATCAACGAGTGGTTGATGGAACAGCTCATCCTCGTGGACTCGCTCAAGCGGGCATCGGCCAAGCGCATCACCGTGGTGGCGCCGTTCTATCCCTACGCCCGCCAAGACAAGAAGGGTCGCGGTCGCGAGCCCATCTCGGCCCGACTGGTTGCCGATCTCTTCAAGGCCGCCGGCGCCGACCGCATCATGAGTGTCGATCTGCACGCGGCTCAGATCCAGGGCTTCTTCGACGGCCCTGTTGATCACCTGTTTGCGATGCCCGTTCTGTTGGAGCACTTCCGCGCCAAGCTCGACCCCAGCACGCTCACGGTCGTTTCGCCCGATATGGGTCGCGTGCGCGTGGCCGACATCTGGAGCCAGCGACTCGGTGTACCTCTGGCCATCATCCACAAGCGCCGCGATCCCATGGTGCACAACGAGGTCACCGTTCACGAAATCGTGGGTGAGGTCAAGGGTCGCGTCTGCCTGCTGGTGGATGACCTGATCGACACCGGACGCACCATCACGAAGGCGGCCGAGGCACTCAAGGCGGCTGGAGCCACCGGGGTCGTTGTGGCAGCCACGCACGCCGTGTTTAGCGATCCAGCCACGGAGATGTTGCAGTCGGCAGCCATCGACTCCGTTGTGGTCACCGACACGCTGCCGTTGCCCCCGGAAAAGACCTGGGACCGCCTCGAAATCCTGCCGATTGCGCCGCTCATCGCGCGCGCCATTCGCGAGGTGTTTGACGACGGTTCGGTCACCAAGCTCTTCGACGGTGCTGCCTAACAGAGCTTGTCACTCTGACCCATTTCGGGCGAGGTCCTGTTATAGGTGTGGACTTAACTGATTGGTGCCCCTCAGGTGAGGGGCACCAATCAGTTCTTATTGCGGAGGATGCTTAGCTACGGCGACGCGCGATCAACAGACCACCGGCAGCCAGAAGGGCAGCACCAACGGCAAAGAGTGCCATCATTGATGAGCCGCTGAGCCCCGTGTCGGGCAGCGGAGCTGCCGTCTGGGCGAACCAGTAGCGCGACGAGCTTGAATTTCCCTCATCGTCGTTCAGGTAAGTGAATGTAACGGTCTTGACAGCAACGCTCGGGCGGAACCAGGCGGTTGACCCGTCGGTGTTTGTGTCAACACCCGTTGCGAGAACGTCGTTGGCATTCTCTGTGATGGCTGGGACGGCCGTGTCGGTGCAAGGCGAGTCGGGGTAGTCACAGAAGTTGAACGCGCTGTCGGTCGCGGTGCCCACGATTTCGGTTCCCGTGAGAGCGGTGCCGCTGCCGTCGGTTGCTGTCACGGTGACGTGGTCGCTGTCGAGGTCACTCACGGCGAAGCCGAGAAGGCCCGCAGCTACCGCAGATTCGAAGGTAACGGTGATGATTACAGGGGTCACGAGGTCGTCCTCGGACTCAGCCCTGAGGTAATTGCTGGTACCTGTTGGTCCGTTGGCACCAAACACCTCGCCAATCGGAGTGCCGGCCACGAAGTATTCGTCGCCACCGTCAACTCCAATGATTGAGTAGGCACCGGCTCCGTTGACCGACCAAGTGGCGTTGACCATGCCTGTGCCGGAAAACGTGAGGTTCGTTGCGGAAGCTGCGCCAACCGAGAGGTCAGTCCACTCACCCCAAGAGCTCGTTGCCGCGGATGCAGGAGCAAGCGGAGCAAGAGACAGGGCCACAGCTGAGATTGTCGCCACGAGGGCGGTCGATAGAGAATATTTTTTCATGCCTCAAGAATACACCCCGCCAGGAAGAGATCGAGGGAAAGCCCATCCGTGCTTGGGAGTTGCGCGACGATAAATCTTCTTGACCCCTGCCTTGCGCCTGAATAAACTTTCGGGCAACTCACTTGTCCACCCAGCACGAGGGGTCACTCATGCCACGGAAATTTCTTGTCCTCGCCGCAGCCTCGGTCGTCGCCTCTGCACTGGGATTCGGTGCCTCATCCGCTGCACTGGCCAGTCCCGGTGATGGCACCTGGGGAACGTGGAGTGCCACCAACCCCCTCGACGCACCCTCAGGGCGCATCACCTTCGGAAATACTTCCGTTGTTGGCGCCGACTACACCTTTGTGCTCAATTCGGGATCGTCAACGGCGTCCATCGAATCAGTGTCGGCGGCAGGGGAGTGGTTCACCGCCGAGACGGCTCCGGGTGCGTGGGCAGGTGCGAACGGGCCGTCGGTGACAGATAACATTCTCACACTCTCAGGAGCGGCCGCCAACGCCACGACCACAATCACGTTCGACAATCCCGTTCCAGCCGACTACCTCGCTCTTGTCGTCAGCGATCTCGATTCGACCAATGCGAGCGACCCGCTGTATTCGGATCGCGTCACGATTACGGCCACGACAAGTTCGGGAGCCAGCCTCACTTCGAGCGAACTGCAGGGTTCGGCCAGTGGCTTCGAGGTGTTCAACTTCTGCAATGTGACTGTGAACGCCGATATGCCGACCGACTGTGGCGGCGCGGTTGCCACGGCCGTTCCCGTGATGCAAACGCCCTCGGCAACGTCGGTGTATTTCTTCGGAAACATTGCCGTCTCGAGCGCGGTGGGTAACAGCGCGTGGTTGGCCCCCTCTGCCGAAGTCAAGACGCTCACCATCGTGTGGTCGTCGTACGCGGTGCTGAGCGACGTGCGTCTCGCCCTTGCGGTGGCACAGGACCCCACCCCGCCGACCCCGCCAACGCCGCCGTCGCCCAATCTTCCTGACACCGGTGTTGACGTCGGAGTCGTGACGCTGTCGGCAGGAGTTCTCGGAGCGCTCGGTGCGTTCGCACTGCTCGCTGCGCACCGCCGTCGCGCTTAGTGCGTGCTCGGCTCGGCGGCGATTTCTGAGCGATCGCCCGACCACAGCGTGTGGAAGGTGCCCTCGGCATCAACGCGCTTGTAGGTGTGGGCGCCAAAGAAGTCGCGCTGCCCCTGAACCAGGGCGGCAGGCAGTCGCTCGGCACGCAGACCGTCGTAGTACGAGAGCGACGATCCAAACGCAGGGACCGGGAAGCCGGCCAGAGCAGCCTGGGCAACCACGCGACGCCACGATGCGAGGGACTCAGAAATAGCCTTTGTAAAGTAGCCGTCGAGCAGAAGCGAGACAAGCCCGGCATCCTTGCCGTAGGCATCCGCGATGCGGTTGAGGAACTGTGCGCGAATGATGCAACCACCGCGCCAAATCTTGCTCACGGCGCCGAGGTCGATGTTCCAGTTGTAGGTTGCGGCTCCCGCACGAATCGCGTCGAATCCCTGCGCGTAGGCAACAATCTTCGAGGCATAGAGCGCGCGGCGCACATCCTCGACAAAGGCGGCCTTGTCGTCGATGGTCCACGCCGAGGCCTCGGCGGGCAGGTTGCCCGCTTTGGCGCGCTGGCCCGCCTGCGACGAAAGCGAGCGGGCAAAAACGGCCTCGGCGATTCCCGACACGGGCGTGCCAAGGTCGAGCGCGGTCTGCACGGTCCACACGCCGGTTCCCTTTGACCCGGCCTGGTCGAGCACCACGTCGACAAACGGCTTGCCCGTGGCGGCATCAACCTGGGTCAGAACCTCGGCCGTGATCTCGATCAGGTACGACTCGAGTTCGCCCTTATTCCACTCGGTAAAGATGCCGGCAATCTCGGCCGGCGTGAAACCACCGGCGTTGCGCAAAATGTCGTAGGCCTCGGCGATGAGCTGCATGTCGGCGTACTCAATGCCGTTGTGGATCATTTTCACAAAGTGTCCGGCGCCGTCAGTTCCCACGTGGGTCACGCACGGTTCGCCCTCGGCAATCGCCGCAATCGAAGCCAGGATGGGACCCAGCGTCTTGTACGACTCAACGCTTCCGCCCGGCATGATGCTCGGACCCTTGAGCGCACCCTCTTCGCCACCCGAAATGCCCGCACCAACAAAGTGGATGCCCGAGTCGGCGATGGCCTGCTCACGACGAATCGTGTCGGTAAAGAGCGCGTTGCCACCGTCGACGATGATGTCGCCCGGCTCAAATCGCTGGACAAGTTCGGAGATCACGGCGTCGGTGCCGGCACCGGCCTGCACCATGATGATGGCGGTGCGAGGGGTGGCGAGCGAGGCCACGAAGTCATCGATGGTCTCGGCGGCAACGAAGCCCGCCTCCGGGTGTTCGGTAACAAGCGTGTTTGTGCGTGCAAACGTGCGGTTGTACACGGCAACGGTGTTGCCCGTGCGGCTGGCCAAGTTGCGGGCCAAATTTGACCCCATGACGGCCAAGCCGACTACACCGATATTTGCTTTACCCTGTTCGCTCACGTGCGCAACAGCTCCCTATGTCGTCTCTTCGTCTCATGCGGGAATTCCCTGCACTTGAAGGATATCGTCCGCGCGACAGTTGCCAGCCGAGGGAGCAAGTGGCGAGTGCGATTGGCGTGGGGGAGAGGCGGGCGCGATTGGCGGCGGGCACCCGTGCTCGGCTAAACTCCAGAACAGAAAGACTTCGGCGAGGAATGTGTGACCCACAAGAAATTGTGACCACATATTCGTTATCGACGCGGTGGATGAGCGAGACCCTCGGTTCTCACAGTTCCTCACGCTCGTAATGCGTTCGAGTTGAACACGACGAGGCTCATCGCCTCACTAAACAGAAGGAGCATCATGGCTCACGAATCAGGAAACCACGTTGTTGGCGAGACGCGCACGGAGTTTGGCAAGGGATTTGCTCGCCGTCTCCGCGCAGCCGGCAAGGTACCCGCGGTCATCTACGGTCACGGATCGCCCGTGCGTCACGTGTCAATGCCGGCCCACCAGGTGGGTCTGATCATCCGCAAGAAGAACGCGGTTATCGAACTCAACCTCGAAGGCAAAGACATGCTCGTGCTCGTGAAGGAAGTTCAGAAAGACCCCGTTCTTCAGATCATCGAACACATGGACCTCGTTGAGGTCGTCAAGGGCGAAAAGGTTCTCGTTGAGGTGCCTATCCACGTTGTGGGAACCCAGCAGTCCGGTGCGATTCTCGAACTCGACGTCAAGATCATCGCCGTTGAGGCCGAAGCCACACACATCCCTGAGTACCTCGAAGTAAGCGTCGAGGGAGCCGTTCCGGGATTCAAGATCACTCTGGCCGACATGGTTCTCCCCGCGGGCGTGACCCTCACGGGTGACCCGAGCAACGTCGTGGTGCACGTGCACTCGCCGAGCGCGGCCGATCTGGCCGAGTCGGGCGCCGAGTTGGCCGCCGAGTTGGCCGACGATGCCGCTCACGCCGACCACAAGGCAGAGATTCACGCCGACCAGCACGACGCCGAGAAGGCTGCTGCCCAGGCAGACGCCGAGCTCTCGGGTGCCGATGCCGAGGCAGAGAAGTTCTCGGAGTAACACCTGTCTGACGACACATGGCTGGTAGTCGGGCTCGGTAATCCCGGGCCCGACTACGCCAGTCATCGCCACAACGTTGGCCACATGGTGCTCGATGTTCTGGCCGACTCTCTGGGCGCGACGTTTAAGACCCATAAGGCCCGGGCCATGGTCGCCGAAGCGCGCGTTCGCCCCGGTGGTGCCAAGGTCGTCCTTGCTAAGCCGTCCAGTTTTATGAACTTGTCGGGTCAGCCGGTCGCCGCTCTGGCGAGCTTTTACAACATTCCCCCGGAACGTATCGTCGTGGTGCACGACGAACTCGACATCCCGTTCGATGACGTGCGCATCAAGTTTGCCGGTGGTCACGGCGGCCACAACGGGCTGCGTGACATCATGGCAGCCCTCGGTACCCCCGACTTTGTGCGGGTGCGCGTGGGAATCGGCCGACCACCCGGCAGGCAAGATGCCGCCGAGTTCGTGCTGCGCAACTTTGCCACCGCCGAGCGAAAAGTACTGCCCCACGTTTTGCACGAAGCATCGGACGCTATTGTCACGATTGCCGACGAGGGCTACCTCGCCGCGCAGCAACGGGTGAACGCTCCCGCTTAGACTGACCTCGTGGTATTTCACGGGCTTTCGCGCGCCATTCTGCGCGCCCCGTCCGTGGAATTGGGCCTCGAGCACGCGGCCGCATCCGCGCAATTTTCTTTGCCGGAAGGCCTCAACGCGCCGCTCTTGGCAGCGTTGCTGGACGAGCGCCTGCGACGCGGACTGGGCTCGTCGCTCCTTCTCATTAACGCGACCGGTCGCGAGTCTGAGTCGGTTGCGCAGGCGCTGCGGGTGCTCGTTCCCGACGTGGATACCGTCCACTTTCCGGCGTGGGAAACTCTT
The DNA here is from genome assembly GCA_947450345.1 of Actinomycetota bacterium. GTDB lineage: Bacteria > Actinomycetota > Actinomycetes > Actinomycetales > Microbacteriaceae > UBA963. Next base: position 20,490 of record CANFVD010000022.1, on the reverse strand, counting down.
CCGCATGAGCGGTTGAGCCCGAGCCCGGAGATTGTGGGCGCGCGGTTGCGCGCTCTGCGGCGGATGAACTCCGGCAGCGAGGGGCGACCGCTGATTCTCACCACGTCGGTGCGGGGAGCGCTGCAACCCATCGCGGCGAATGTGTTGAGTGTCGCGTCGGTTCAGCTCGAGGTGGGAACGCGCGGGTTCGACCTGCGGGCCCTGAGTGCTCACCTCGTCGATCTCGCCTATACGCGGGTCGACATGGTCGGTCGCCGCGGCGAGTTTGCCGTGCGGGGTGGCATCCTCGATGTCTTTCCGCCGGATGCGGCGCACCCGGTGCGCGTTGATTTTTTCGGCGACGAAATTGAATCGATGACCCCCTTCGCAGTGGCCGATCAACGCTCGCTCGATGAACAGCTGACGCACCTGGAGCTCGGTGCCAGTCGTGAGCTGTTGCTCACCGAGTCGGTTCGCCAGCGCGCGCGCGAGATGGTGCTCGAGTTTCCCAACATTTCGACGATGCTCGAGAAGATTGCCGAGGGCATTCCGGTCGAGGGCATGGAGTCGCTCACGCCCGCACTGGTTGATCAGCTCGTGCCGCTCACCCACTTCGCCCCCGCGGGTACGGCCGTCGCCGTGCTATCGCCCGAGCGCGTGCGCACCCGCGCCGCCCACGTCGCCCACACCAATAATGAGTTTCTCGATGCCGCCTGGCACGCGGCCTCGGTGGGCGCCTCCGCTCCCATCGACCTCAGCTCGGGCGACTTTCTCGAAATCGACGACCTGCGCGCCGGTTTCACGGGTCCGTGGTGGACGCTCTCAAGTTTTGCCTCCGGTGACGACGACGAGGTGCGCCTCGCCGCCGAGCCCGTCCCGCTCACCGCGGGCGACATCGACGCCATGGTTGAGCACATCGGGGGCCACCAAAAGGCGGGGTGGAGCGTCGTCGTGGCTGTCGAGGGCGCCGGGCTCGTGGAACGCGCTGGGCAGTTGCTTGCCGAGCATGACTTCGGTTCGCGTGTGGTCGACGCGGTGCCAGACGCGTGCGAGCCCGGGGTCATCTACCTCGTGCAGGGCACGTTGGAGCATGGCTTTCAGTTGCCCGAAATTTCTCTCGAGGTCGTTGTCGAATCAGAGTTCTACGGTCGATCGGCTTCGTACGATGCGCGTGCGCCGCGCAAACTAGCCGCCCGCCGCCGCAACGTGGTCGATCCGTTGCAACTCGAGGCCGGTGACATCGTGGTCCACGAGACGCACGGCATCGGCCGGTTCATCGAACTGGTACAGCGCGAGGTGTCGTCGGGCGGGCGTAACCCGGTCAAGACCCAGCGCGAGTATCTTCTGATTGAGTACGCGCCGAGCAAGCGCGGCTTTCCGGGCGACAAGCTTTACGTGCCCACCGATCAGCTCGATCAGATCACGCGCTACGTGGGTGGCGAAGAACCGGCGCTCAGCAAAATGGGCGGCAGCGACTGGTCGGGCGCAAAGTCGAGGGCGCGGCGCGCGGTGCGCGACATCGCGGTGGAGCTGGTGAAGCTTTATTCCGCGCGTCAGTCGAGCCGCGGCCACGCTTTTGCTCCCGACACTCCCTGGCAGCGCGAACTGGAGGAGGCCTTTCCGTTCGCTGAGACCCCCGACCAGCTGACCACGATCGATGAGGTCAAAGCCGACATGGAAAGCCCGATTCCTATGGACCGCCTGCTCTCGGGCGACGTGGGCTTTGGCAAGACCGAGGTTGCCGTGCGGGCCGCGTTCAAGGCCGTTCAGGATGGCAAACAGGTGGCCGTTCTGGTTCCCACCACGTTGCTGGTGCGCCAGCACATGGAGACCTTCCTCGAGCGGTTCGCGGGATTCCCGGTGCACGTGCGCGCCCTGAGCCGCTTTCAGTCCGACAAGGAGGCACGCGAGACCAAGGCGGGCCTGGTTGATGGTTCGGTCGACGTCGTGATTGGAACGCACCGCATCCTGGCCGACAGCATGGTGTTCAAGGATCTGGGCCTCGTCATCATCGATGAGGAGCAGCGCTTCGGCGTCGAACACAAGGATGCCCTCAAGAAGCTCAAAAACAATGTGGACGTGCTCGCCATGAGTGCCACACCCATTCCACGCACCCTCGAAATGGCGGTCACCGGCATCCGCGAGATGTCGACGCTGGCGACACCGCCGGAGGATCGCCACCCCATCCTCACGTTTGTGGGCCCCTATTCCGACAAGCAGGCCGCGGCCGCCATCCGACGTGAACTGTTGCGTGAGGGACAGATCTTCTTCGTGCACAACCGGGTGTCGAGCATCAGCAGTGCGGCTGCCAAGATCGCCGAGTTGGTGCCCGAAGCGCGGGTTGCGGTGGCACACGGGCAGATGTCTGAGACCGACCTTGAGCGCGTGATCGTGGACTTCTGGGAGCGCAAGTTTGACGTGCTGGTGACCACGACCATCATCGAGACCGGCCTCGACATCGCGAATGCGAACACCCTCATCATTGATCGGGCCGAGAAGTTTGGCCTGAGCCAGTTGCACCAGTTGCGCGGACGCGTGGGCCGAGGTCGCGAGCGGGCCTACGCGTACCTGTTTGTGGACCCCGAGAAGCCGCTCACCGAGACGGCACACGATCGCCTCGGTGCTTTGGCCGCCAACAACGAGCTCGGCTCGGGCACACAGATTGCGCTCAAAGACCTCGAGATTCGCGGCGCGGGAAACCTTCTCGGCGGCGAACAGTCGGGACACATCGCGGGCGTGGGTTTCGACCTGTATCTGCGCATGATTGGCGAAGCAGTCTCGGCGTTCCGCGGCGACGTGGTGGAGGGTCAGACCGAATTGCGCCTCGAGATTCCCGTCGATGCGCGCATCCCCGAGGACTACGTCGACAGCGAGCGACTGCGCCTCGAGGCGTATCAAAAACTGTCGGTGGCGAGTTCCCCTACGTCCACCGAAGATCAGCTGGGTCTCGTGCGCGACGAACTCACCGACCGCTACGGCGAACTGCCCGCTCCGGTCGAGATGCTCTTCCGTGTCTCGCTGCTCCGCCGCCGCGCTTACCTCGCCGGGCTGTCGGACGTCGTCGTGATGGGATCGAGCCTGCGCATCACGCCGCTCGACCTGCCGGACTCCAAGCAGGTGCGCCTGACCCGCCTCTACCCGGGTGCCAAGTACGTGCCGTCCCACCGCGTCGTGACGATTCCCCTGCCGGAGGACACCGGCGATCTCGTGACCTGGGTCAACGAGATTTTTGACGAACTCGTGTCCGCCTAGCGCGCCACGCCACGAACGAGCCGCCCACCACAATGCTGACGGCGGAGCCGCACAGCACCGCGAGCACACCCTGATCCCGCAGAGTCGCGTCACCGGCCAGGGCCAGTTCGTTCATTAGCAGCGATACCGTGAATCCGATGCCGGCAACGGCCGCCACGGTGGCCAGATCCCACCCGCGCACCCCGGTGCCCTTGCGGCCCGTGAGCGCGATGAGGCTGCCGGCAATCATGATGCCCACGAACTTGCCCACGGGGAGCGCAATCCCGATGCCCCAGAAGACGGGCGAGAGTGGCGTGGCGGTCACGTCCGGAATCACCACGAGTGCCGCAACGAACGCGAAGAGTGGCAAGATCACCGCATTGTTCACGGGGAGCAGAGCGTGTGCTGCGCGAGCCGAAACTTTGGGACTCATGAACGTGCCCAGCGCCACACCCGCGATGGTGGCGTGCACGCCGGAAACGAGCACGAGGTACCAGGTCATCACAGAGAGCAGCGCGATAATCGGATATCGCACCGCCTTCGGCCCACGGCTGGCGCTGACGATGCACACCGCGATAATCGCGGTCGCCGCGCCAATGAGCGCTCCCAGATTGAGGCCGTGTGCAAACACCACGGCAATGATCAGGATGGCGATGAGGTCGTCGAGCACGGCAAGGGCGAGTAAAAAGACGCGGATGCGCGGCGGAAGTCCACGTCCCACTATCGCGATGAGCCCCAAGGCGAATGCGATGTCGGTGGCTGTGGCGATGGGCCATCCGCCGGCGGCCGTGGATCCGGCAATGGCGAGGTAGAGCGCGGCCGGAACAATGACGCCGCCGATAGCGGCCACCGCGGGCGCCAGGGCTTTGGGCCACGAATTCAGTTCGCCACGGGTGAGTTCGAAGCGCAGTTCAACGGCCACAATAAAAAAGAACACGGCGAGCAGGCCGTCGGTCACCCAGTGCGCGACGCTGAGGTCGAGCCCAATCGAGGCAGACCCCAGGTGTTGACCCGCGAGAGTGATCAGTCCCGGCCCGGCAACCGAATTGGCGAGCAGGAGACCGAGGGCGGCGGCCGCCGCGAGGGCGATGGCCGCATAGCGCTCAGAACGAAAGACGTGAATCACGCGTCGCGGAGAGGCCATGCGTTTAGCCTAGGCGCGCGAACCCCGCGCGCGGGTGTTAGCGCTGAGCGAGGGCGTGACGTTCGAGGAACTCGTACACCTCGGTTTGATCGACGCCGGGGAACGTGCCCGTGGGCAGTGGCGAGAGAACGTAGGGGTTCATCCGGGCACTGGGCCAGACTTTGCCCGCCCAGCGATTGCGCAGGTCATCGCTCGGGGTCTTGCAGCACGTCTCATCGGGACATGTCGACACCTGCCGGATGCTCGTGTCGCGACCGCGAAACCACTGTGCGTCTTCGAACGGCACACCGATGCTGATGGCGAACTCCTCGTTGGTCGTGTGCCCGGTCTGCGTGGCATCCCAGAACGTTCCCGCGGGAGTGTCGGTGTACTGGTAGAACTCGGTGGTGCGATTCGTTCGGGTGAATGCGCGACGCGCAGCCCACTTCCGGCAGATCGCTTGCCCCTCGATGGTGCCGTGGTTGTCGGCGGGGATGGGCAAGCCGTCATTCTCGTAGCCACGAAACAGACCACCGTCATCGTTGACGCGAAGGAAGTGCACGCGCAGGTCGAGGTGGCTCGTCGCCAGGTTCGTAAATCGCAGCGCGGCGGCCTCGTGCGTCACACCGAAGGCGTCGCGGAAATCCTCGATGGCAAGGTTGCGTTCCTTTTTCGTTTCGCGCAGGAACGCCACCGATGCCTCTCGGGGCAACAGGCACGCACACGCGAAGTAGTTGATCTCGAGTCGCTGCTTGAGAAACTCGGCGTAGTTTTCCGGACGCTCGTGGCCGAGCAAGCGGTGTGCGATGGCCTGCAGGGCCATGGCTCGCAAACCGTGCCCTCCCGGAATCGATGCCGGGGGAATGTAGATGCGGCCGTTTTCGAGGTCGGTGAGGCTGCGCGCCGAGTGGGGGAGATCGTCCACATAGATGAGCGTGAACCCGGTGAGTTCGGCCATCTCGGCAACCGTGCGGTGCATGAGCGCGCCTGAGGTGTGCCCCGCACGCTTGACCAGATCCTCGGCGAGGGCATCCAGCTCAGGCATGTAGTTCGAGTTCTCGCGCTGCACCTGTTGGAGCGCGGTGTTGGCCCGCCGTGCTTCCTCGGGCGTGGCAATCGCTTCACGCGAACGCCGATCGATTTCACGGCTGAGCCCCACAATCACCTCGAGCGCTTCGTCGGGCAGTGACTTGCTGTTGCGCACCGCGGGCAGGTTCAAGCGCGAAAAGAGTTCGGCACCCTGCAGACGCCCCAGTTCAATTTCAAGTTCGGAACGGCGGTCGGGTGCTTCGCCGGTCAACAGATCGGTGAGGGATACGCCGAGCGCTGCCGCTAGGGCGTTGAGCGCCGACAGTTTGGGTTCGCGCCGCCCGTTCTCAATCTGCGAGAGCTGGCTGGGCAGAAGTCCCACGGCGTCGCCGAGCTGTTCAAGAGTGAGTCCCGCTTTCGCGCGGAAGAATCGAATCCGTTTGCCCAGAATCATCACATCATTGGTCATTTCTTTACCTTAGGTGAAAAATTCACATTATTCACGCACTTTTTTGGGTCAAACGCCAGTTTTTATGCCTCAGACTTGAAATGTTTCCGACATTTACGCGAGACGTCGAGCGTCGGGAACATGAGACGAACGAGACAAGGGAGTTTTATGACCATCGCACCCGCCACCCCCGCGAGCAAAGTTCCCATCGCCACGTCTCTGGGCGAGCCCCCCTTCGTCACCAACCGCGCCCTCCTCAAGTGGATCTCTGACATCGCCGCTCTGACGCAGCCGGAACGCATTCACTGGTGCGATGGGTCGCAGCAGGAGTGGTACGAGCTCACCCGCGAAATGATCGCCCAGGGCGTTCTCATTCCCCTCAACCCCGAGCTTCGGCCCGACAGTTTTCTCGTCCGCTCTGACCCCGATGACGTAGCGCGTGTCGAAGACCGCACCTTCATCTGCTCGCTGAAGAAGGAAGACGCCGGTCCCACCAACAATTGGCGAAACCCCGAAGAAATGAACACCGAACTCCGCGGGCTCTTTGCGGGCAGCATGCGCGGCCGCACCATGTACGTCGTGCCGTTCTCCATGGGTCCGCTCGGTGGCCCCATCTCGCAGTTGGGCATCCAGCTGACCGACTCGCCTTACGCCGTGCTCAACATGCGCATCATGACGCGCATGGGATTCGATGCCCTCGCGCTCATCGACGACAAGACGCCGTGGGTTCCCGCCGTGCACTCCGTCGGCTTCCCGCTCGTGGACCACGACGGCAACCGCACCGACGACGTCGTCTGGCCCAGCAACCTGACGAAGTACATTTGCCACTTCCCGGAGTCGCGCGAAATCTGGTCGTACGGCTCGGGCTACGGTGGAAACGCTCTCCTGTCGAAGAAGTGCTTCAGCCTGCGCATCGGATCGTACATGGGGCGTCAAGAGGGCTGGATGGCCGAGCACATGCTCATCCTCAAGCTCACCTCGCCCGAGAACAAGGCGTACCACGTTGCCGCGGCCTTCCCGTCGGCCTGTGGCAAGACAAACCTCGCCATGATCACCCCGACCATCCCCGGATGGAAGGCCGAGACAATCGGCGATGACATCGCCTGGCTGCGACCCGGTTCCGACGGACGCCTCTACGCGATCAACCCCGAGGCTGGTTTCTTCGGCGTGGCACCGGGTACGGGGGAGAAGACAAACCCCGTCGCCATGCACACCGTGTGGGGCAACACGATCTTCACCAACGTGGCACTGACCGATGAGGGCGACGTCTGGTGGGAGGGTATGACTGAAGAGGTCCCCGAGCACCTCGTCGACTGGCGCGGCGACGACTGGACGCCCGATTCCGGTCGCCTGGCCGCTCACCCCAACTCCCGATTCACCGTGCCCATTCAGCAGTGCCCGACTCTGTCGAGCGATTGGTACGAGAGCGAAGGCGTGCCCCTCGACGCCATCATCTTTGGTGGTCGTCGCGCAACAAACATCCCGCTCGTCGCTGAGGCGCTCGACTGGGAGCACGGCGTGTTCATCGGCGCCACCGTCTCGAGCGAGCAGACCGCTGCCGCCGAGGGAACCGTGGGCGACCTGCGTCGCGACCCCTTCGCCATGCTGCCCTTCTGCGGTTACAACATGGCCGACTACTGGCAGCACTGGCTCGACATGGGCACGACGATGGGCGCCAACGCTCCCAAGATTTACCAGGTCAACTGGTTCCGCAAGGACGACAAGGGTCACTTCCTGTGGCCCGGCTTTGGCGAGAACTCGCGCGTCCTCGAGTGGGTCTGTCGTCGCATCGACGGTGACGCAGCCGTGACCGACCTTCCCATCGGCCGGGTACCCGCCGAGGGTTCGCTCAACCTCGAGGGCTTGGAGATTGCGCCCTCGAGCATGGAGCAGCTCTTCGCCGTAGACCCCGCAATGTGGTTTGCCGAGTGCGACCTCACCGAGCGCTTCTTCGACCAGTTCGGGTCGCGCGTTCCCCCTGTTTTGACCACGCAACTGACGGCGCTGCGAAAGCGCCTGACGTAGGTCACGCTAGGCCGCGATGTTTTCGGATCGTCTCACCGGGTTCATCGCTTATCAAGAAGTGGGGGCATCCGGCTCGTCTCATCGGATGCCCCCACTTTCTCGTGCAACAATGACTGCCACATCGTGAGTTGTGAGACCAAACCGGTCTCGTGTTCCGGGTGACGAAGGGGAGAGGCCATGGCTGATGCCAACGAGACCTCAGGCATGCGTGAGCTCGCCGAGGTTATCGAACGCCTGCGCGCCGAGGGCGGTTGTCCCTGGTGCTCCGAGCAGACGCACGAATCCCTCGTGCAGTACCTGCTCGAAGAGACCTACGAACTCATCGAGGCCATCGAAGCCGGTGACCGCGACGACGTGATTGAAGAACTCGGCGACGTCTTGTACCAGGTGATGTTTCACGCGAGCTTGGGCGCCGGCACCAAGAACGAAAACTACACGCTCGACGAGATCGCCCAGCGCGCGGCCGACAAAATGATTGGTCGTCACCCCCACGTGTTTGGTGACGTGCAATTCGAGACCGCCGATGACGTGATTGCGGTGTGGGAGGAACTCAAGAAGGCCGACAAGCCTGGTCGGGAATCCACGCTCGACGGTGTTCCGCAAAACATGCCGGCGCTCGCGCTCGCCGACAAGCTGCTCGGCAAGGCGGCCAAACTCGACCTGGTCGACATAGGCGGCCCCGCACCCTTCGCTTTTGAGAGTGAGGACGAACTCGGTCCCCTTCTGCTCGCGATTGTGGCGTCAGCGCGAGGTCAGGGACTCGACTCGGAGCGGGCACTGCGAAGCGCGCTGCGCGAACTTCAGATCGACATTCGCGAGGCCGAAGCGACCGACGCCGAGTAGGTGGGAGACGTTGCTGATTTGAGCGGACCTGGTCAGATCAGTCCGGTGGCGCGGCCGTAGGCCATAGGCCCGCCCTTGTCGGCGGGGAAACCGTAGCCGAGCACAAAGACCGTGTCGACATCCTCGGCACTGGCGGCAATTCCTTCGGAGAGAACGTGTTGCCCCTCGGCGGCCAACGCTCCGACGCAACGGGTCACGATTTCATCCTCACTGAGGGGGCGTGATTCCCCGGCTACTGGTGCGTTCCGGTCAGTGCCTCGCGCTGCCAGAATTAACTCCGCTATCTCGGCACGTTCGGTGACGGAACGGTCTTTCCCGTGCGCGAACCAACCGGCGCCGGACTTGGTGCCGAGATCGCCCCGAGCCACCACATCCCCCAAAAGGGCCCAGCCGGGTTCATCTGAGTCCCCAGCTTCCCGCCTGATGTGCCAGAGGATGTCCAGACCAACCAGGTCCATCACCCGAAACGGCCCCATCTTGAACCCAAATTCCTCGAGAGCGGCATCAATCTGACCCGGCGACGCTCCTTCGAGCGCGCAGCGCAACGCTTGGAGCACGTAAGCGTCAAAAACGCGATTGCCAATGAAGCCATAACCCACCTGCGCCACGACGGCTGTCTTGCCCATGCGCTCCACGAGGTCGAGCACCACCTCGAGCGTGTGCGCTGAGGTGTGCCGGGCGTCGATCACCTCAACGAGTTTCTGAACGTGTGCGGGTGAGAAGAAATGCAGCCCGCAGACCTGAGACTGGCGATGCGTGGCTTCGGCGATGACATTCACGTCGAGTGTTGACGTGTTGGTTGCTAGCAGGGCATCAGGGCGAACAGCGTCGTCGAGCTGGTTAAAGAGCGCACGTTTGGCCTCGAGGTTCTCCACGATGGCCTCGACCACCAGGTCGACATCAGCGATGTCGATCATCTCATCCGTCGCGCGCACTCGTGCCCTCAGGTGAGTCGCCTCGTCGGCATAGAGCGAGCCCTTGCTCGCCTGTCTGTCGAGTTCCGACCCAATCCACGCGACCGCGTCGGCCGCTCGTCCCGGTGCCGAGTCATAAAGGACAATGTCACACCCTGCGCGCAACAGCGAGAGGGCGATGCCTCGGCCCATGTGTCCCGAGCCAACGACGGCAGCCCGGTCGATTCGGGTCACGGGGTTCACCTCGCTAGAACGTCTCGGGTCACTTGTCGCAGGCTAAGAACTGCTCGCGGTAGTTGAGGATGTGCCGGTCGAGCGGTGCGGCCGCGACACCCGAGAGCGTTCGGATGTCGTCGGTGACCAGTGACATCTCATCGGCTCGAATTGAGTAGAAGCAGCTGCGTCGCGATTCCTTCATGGCCACGGGGTCGGGCAATCCTTTGGTCAGGAGCCGGTCGAAGTCATCCACATCTTCGTAGGCAAGGTGGGTTCCCAACAGACTGTTCACGCGATCCGCGGTCTGCCCAAAAGTCAGCGCCTCAGGGCCGGTGAGGTTGTATGTCTGACCCTCGTGCCCGGAAGTGCGCAGCGCGCCGGCTACCGCGGCACCGATGTCGCGACGTGACACCCAACTGGCTGCGCCATTGCCTCCGGGTGCGGCGCAGAGTCCTTGGTCGAACATGTGGTGAGCGCTTCCCTGATACAGGCTCGTGCGCAGAAAGGTGAAGGGAACACCCGAGGCGCGGATCATGTCTTCGGTCTCGGCATGAGAAACGCTGTGGATGAAGACCGCGTCTGTGGCGGCATTGACGAACGAGAGATAGGCGAGCTGGGCAACATCTGCCTGGCCGGCTGCTTCGACGAAGGCGCTGTGTTTGCGTAGCCGCTCGTCGTGGGTCTCATAGAGCGAGACCATAAAGACGCGGTCGCCAGGATTCAGTGCGTCGGCCACCCGCTGCGGATCCGCAAAGTCGCCCTCGACCACGTGAGCCGCGCCCAAATGGGCCGCCCGCTTCGCGTCGCGCACCAAGAGTTTGACCTCAACGCCCGACTCAATCAAGAGGCGGGCAGCTTCGCCACCAACGTGACCGGTAGCGCCGGTGATGACAATCATGTGGTCTCCTTTGGTGGGGGCGCCCTCATTCTCTCGTGTGAATGCCCGGCGCGTATAGTGTCACCATGCGCACAGCGCCCGATTTTTTTGATGCGGCCTTCAGCGCCGATCCTGAGGCGCGCGCAGTGGCGTTCTTCGACGCCGAGCTCTCGTACGCGGCGGTGAACGCGCGGGCAACCGCGGTGGCCGGGTGGCTGTCTCATCAGGGCATTGGCCGCGCTGATCGTGTCGTCGTGCAGTTGCAAAACGTTCCGCAGTTTGTCATGCTCGCGCTGGCAATCTGGCGGATGGGTGCCGTGCTCGTTCCCGTCAACCCCATGTATAAACGCGACGAACTGGCGCATGCCATTCGTGACAGTGGCGCGGTCCTTTTTATTGGTGCGGCCCAATCTGCCCCCGAGGCTCGCGCCGCCTGCGCGCTGGCGGGCCTCGAGCACCACACCTTCATCGACGAGTTCGCCCTGCAGGCCCGCGATGATGCGCGCGTTCATCTGCCAGCGTCCGGCGAAGAAATCGACCCCGCGCTGTCGGCCATCTTCGCCGGCGAGGATGAGGAATCGGATTTCGTTGCCGCCGAGGTGCAGCCGCACGACCCGGCCCTGATCTGTTACACGTCGGGAACAACGGGCAGCCCCAAGGGTGCCGTGATGACGCACGACAACATTGCGGTCAGTGTGGTGGCCTACCGCGACTGGTGGCAGATTCCCGACGGCACCGACATCGCCGCCGTGGCTCCGCTGTGTCACATCACGGGCATCATCTGTGGGCTCCTGCTGCCCTGGCTCTGCCGGTCAGCGGCCGTCATGACCTATCGATTCCACCCCGAGGTGTTGCTCGAGGCGTTCAGCGAACACCGGCCCGGTTTTATGGCGGCTACCGCGACGGCGTACCAAGCACTCCTGGCGTCGCCCGCGGCCTCGCCGTCAGCGTTCGCGTCATTCCGCACGCTGTGTTCGGGTGGGGCCGCCCTGCCAACGGCCGTGCTCGAGCGATTCCAGGTCGAGACGGGGCACTACGTCTACAACGGGTACGGCCTCACCGAGACGTCCGCTGCGTGCATGTCCGTCCCGTTCGGCAGCGTGGCGCCCACCGACGAGGAGTTCGGGGTGGTGTCCACCGGACACATGTTGGACGGCTTCGACATCCGCATCCTTGACGATGCGCACGCCGATGTGGCCCCCGGCGAACTGGGTGAGATCGCCATCGCCGGCCGCGGCGTCTTTGGCGGCTACTGGCAACGCCCTGAGGCCACTGCCGAGTCCTTCGTCGACGACTACTTTCTTACCGGAGACATCGGCTGCATCCGCGACGACTGGATATACGTGCTCGATCGCAAAAAAGAACTCATCAACGCCTCCGGCTTCAAGGTGTCACCGCGTGAGGTGGAGGATGTGCTGTATCGGCACCCCGCCGTGCGCGAAGCCGGTGTGACCGCCATGCCGGACGAGTATCGCGGCGAGGCCGTACTCGCGGTGATCTCCCTGCGTCCCGGTGCCTCAGTTGACACCGACGAAGTTCGTTCGTTTGTGAAGGAGCGACTGGCCGCCTACAAGGTGCCCGCGCAAGTGATTGTCGTCGCGGAGTTGCCCAAAAACACAAATGGCAAGATCCTGCGTCGCGAGCTCGCAGCGCTTGTCGCAAGGGCCTAGCACCCCTGCTCGCCATCAGACCTATGAAGAAATCGTTTTCCCCCCGAGGAAAATTCACTGTGCTAACTTAAGTTAAGAGACTTAACGCTGTTGTGTCTTTTCTCGTCGAATGAGTTTCGCGTGGATAACATTGCCCGGAGCAAAATCCCTCGTGGAGCGGAAAGCAGTGGATCATGAAGAAATCAGTTATCGCAGTTGCGACAACGGCGCTAGCCCTCGTCGCCGGAAGCGTTTTTGTTCCCTCGGCCGCGTTCGCGGTTGGTTCCACTGTTTCGTGGAGCCCATCGACAATCTGCCCCGGCGAGACATCCACGCTGACGATTAACGGCCAGACCACGGGTGATCAGGTGGTTCCCTCGGGTGGCGCGGCCGAGTACTGGGAGATGTTTGCCGACGGTGGCCCTGGACCCGTCTCAGTCACGACTCCTGGCCAAACGTTCACCGTGCTGAATAACAACCCCCTTCCCTACTCTTACTTCACCGGCCTCGGGGCCACGACGTCACTTCAATTCCAGGTTCAGAACGGCACCGCACCCGGCATCCTGAACGAAGCGACCATTACGCTGCTTGCCGCTTGTGCCGCGCCCGCTCCGAGTCCATTGCCCGACACAGGTCTGAGCGGCACGGAGTTAGCAGCGCTGGCAGGTTTCGCGGCATTGGCTGGACTTGCTGGTAGCGCGCTTCTCGTCGCGCGCAACCGTCGCGCACGGGCATCTGAGTAGCGCCCACCAGCATCACGAATTGACGTCGCGCGCCGTGCGAGAATAGGCGTCATGGCGCGCGACGTAAATCCCCCTCGAGGCATGCGCGATTTCCTCCCGGCTGAAAAGGCCGCGCGTGAACACGCGCTTGGCGTCATTCGGCAAACCTATTCCGCCCACGGTTTCGATGAGATTGAGACCCCGGTGGTCGAAGACTACGACCGCCTGCACACGGGGTTGGGTGGCGACAACGAGAAACTGGGCTTCAGCGTGCTCAAGCGTGGTCTCTCGCACGACGACCTCGCGGCTGCGGCAACTGCTGGTGACCCTCACGCCCTGGCCGACCTCGGCCTGCGCTTCGACCTCACGGTGCCGCTCGCTCGTTACTACGCCACGCACCGCGCCGAACTGCCCGGTGTCTTTCGTGCCATGCACGTCGGCCCGGTGTGGCGGGCAGAGCGCCCGCAGAAGGGTCGTTATCGACAGTTCGTGCAGTGCGACATCGACATCGTGGGCGACGCATCGCCGCTGGCCGAGGTGGAGCTCATTACGGCGACGTCGGCAGCGCTTGTCGCGTTGGGCCTCGCTGACTGCACCATCCGACTCAACGACCGCCGCATCCTGGCTGGCATTTTGCACTGGTGCGGTTTTGCCAAAGAGCGCTTCGAACAGGTGCTCATCTCCGTCGACAAGCTCGACAAGATCGGCGTGGGCGGAGTTGTCACGGAATTGGCCGAGTTCGGGGCGGACGCGGCCGCAGTGCTCGGCGGTCTACTCGAGGGCATGGAACCGGCTCTGGCATCCGGGGGAGTGGAACTCACCACCGAGGCGATTCTGGCGGTACTCCCCGAGGGCATCGACCCTGACGCCGTTGCCGCACTCGAAACGCTGGCCAGTGCGTTGGGGCACCTGCCGGCTGGCGTGCGCGTGGTCTTCGACCCCACGCTCGTTCGGGGCATGGGTTACTACACGTCGACCATTTACGAAATTGCGCACCCCGCGTCGGGTTCGTCAATCGGAGGCGGTGGTCGTTACGACGGCATGATTGGTCGTTTCTTGGGCCAAGATGTGCCGGCCGTGGGATTCTCACTCGGCTTCGAACGCATCGTCGATCTCGTGCCGGCAACGACAACGGGTTCGGCGGGTGTCGTGCTCATTCACGAGCCCGTGCTGGAGAACGCCGATGACGGTCTGGCAGCACTCATGGCCATCAAGGCCGAACTCGTCGCCTCGGGAACGCGCGTGCGCCTTGAGCGCCGGGTCAAGAACCTCACCCCGGTTCTCGATCGCGCAAAACTCTCGGGTTTTACGTCGTTCGCGTTCGTTACTGCAGGCGACCGCACACTGGCCGACCTGACCCTCAAAAACCTCGACTAGTTGCGCCCCTAGAATTGGGGGCGAACTCAACTCTTCTTGCCACTGAGAAGACCCACACAAGGAGCACTCGTGACCTACATCGACGCAATCGGCGCCCGCGAAATTCTCGACTCGCGCGGCAACCCCACGGTGGAGGTAGAGGTGCTGTTGACCGACGGCACCGTATCGCGCGCAGCCGTTCCCTCGGGTGCGTCCACCGGTGCGTTTGAGGCCTACGAACTGCGCGATGGTGACAAGGGTCGCTATCTCGGCAAGGGCGTCCTCAAGGCGGTCGCCGCCGTCACGCAGACCATCGCCCCGGCTCTTGACGGCATGGATGCCACGGATCAGCGCCTGATCGATGCCACGCTCATCGCTCTTGATGGAACCGACAACAAGAAGAAGCTCGGCGCCAACGCAATTCTCGGTGTCAGCCTTGCTGTGGCGCGAGCCGCGGCCGACTCGCGTGATCTTCCGCTCTTTCGCTATGTGGGTGGCCCCAACGCACACACGCTTCCCGTTCCCCTGATGAACATCATCAACGGTGGCGCCCACGCCGATACGGGCGTCGACATTCAAGAGTTCATGGCCGTGCCCCTCGGCGCCTCGTCTTTTGCCGAGGCTCTGCGTTGGGGTACCGAGGTGTACCACGCGCTCAAGGACCTCCTCAAGAGCAAGGGACTCGCGACAGGTCTTGGCGACGAAGGTGGCTTCGCGCCCGACCTACCCAATAACCGCGCTGCTCTCGAGCTCATCGTCGAGGCCATTGGCAAGGCCGGCTTCAAGCCCGGGAAGGACATCGCGCTGGCTCTCGATGTGGCCTCCTCTGAGTTCTTCGCCAATGGCGCCTACTCCTTCGAGGGCACCACGCGCTCGGCCGCCGAGATGTCGGCTTACTACGCCGAACTGGTGGCCGCCTTCCCGCTGGTCTCGATTGAGGACCCGATCGCCGAAGACGACTGGGCAGGATGGACGCACCTCACCGCCGAGCTGGGCGACAAGGTTCAGCTCGTGGGCGACGACCTCTACGTCACCAACCCCAAGCGTCTGGCCGACGGCATCGCCAAGCGCGCCGGAAACAGCATCCTCGTCAAGGTAAACCAGATTGGCACGCTCACCGAGACGCTCGACGCAGTCTCGATGGCACAGCGTCACGGCATGACGGCGATCCTGTCGCACCGTTCGGGCGAAACCGAAGACACGACCATTGCCGACCTCGCTGTCGCAACCGATTGTGGCCAGATCAAGACGGGTGCTCCCGCACGCAGTGAGCGCGTGGCGAAGTACAACCAGTTGCTGCGCATCGAAGAAGAGTTGGGCGAGGCCGCTGTCTACGCCGGCCGCTCGGCCTTCCCGCGATTCACAGCGTAACCTCCTAACCTTTTTGTATGGATCCGAAGCGTCCGGAAGTTCGCGGGGTATCGCGCGACGACTCGCGACGCCCCGCCCCCGGTAAGCCGCGCAAACCTCAGCGCGCGGCATCGCGAGCTACGCAGCCCGCAGAGCCCGGGAGCCGAGCGCGGAATCCGCGGACTGCTCGACCTCAGTCCGGTTCGTTCCGACTCAAACCGCTGCGGACCTGGTTTCGCGCGCGTTCGGAGATTACCGAAGACGGTGAGCGCCGGCTGGGTGTGTGGTTGGGAAGTTTTCGAATCTCGGGCGTCACGCTCCTGGTCGTGATTCTCACGATCATGGGAGTCGGTGTTCTTGGCCCTCAGATCAATATTCTCGTGCAGCAACGTCGAGATGTTGCCGACCTCGCGGAGCAGGTGCGCCAAAAGCAACTCGCCATTGAGGACGTTGAGAAGCAGCGCGCGCGCTGGGATGATCCGGCGTACGTTCGTGCGCAGGCTCGCGAGCGTCTCTTTCTGGTCATGCCAGGGGACATCAGTTTCATCGTGATCAGTGACGTGCCCATCGCCGAGAAGTCGCTCGACAAGCCCAGCACCACGGTTCAATCCACGAAATCCGACTGGATGCGCGGCATTTTCAATTCGGTCATGGTTGCCGGCCTCTCCACGGCTACTCCGGCACAGCTGGATGCCGCCACCAAAGCCGCGGGGACACAATGACCGGCTCTTCAGTAACTCCGACACCCACGCCCGCTGACCTGGCCATCGTTTCGGCGCAGCTCGGTCGACCCGTGCGCGATGTGGTGGCGATTGCGGCGCGCTGTGTGTGCGGAGCACCCACGGTGGTCTCAACAAAACCGCGCTTGGACGACGGAACACCCTTTCCCACCTTTTACTACCTCACCCACCCGGCGGCCACGGCGGCGATCTCCGAGCTCGAGGGGGACCACGTGATGAATGAGTTCAGCCAACTCCTCGTCGATGACGCCGAGATCCGAGCCGCCTACGAATCCGCACACGTTGCCTATCTCGCCGCGCGCGACGCATTCGGCGTCGTCGATGAGATTGCGGGTATCTCGGCCGGCGGCATGCCCACGCGCGTCAAATGCCTGCACGCGCTCGCCGGGCACGCGCTCGCGGTTGGCCCCGGCATCAACCCCATCGGTGATCTCGCTCTCGAACGCGCCACGTGGTCACCGAACGTCTGCGTCTGCGTTCCCTACGATGTTTAGGCGCGGCGGCCGGCGAGCGCGCGCCCTGATAACCGCATCGGCCAGCCTCCTGGCTGCAGTCACGCTTATTCTCGCCCCCGCGGGAGCCGCCCAGGCAACGTGGGTACGCGACGCCGAGTGGTGGCTCGACTCCTACGGCTTCACCGAGGCGTGGAACGTGACTCAGGGCGAGGGCGTGCTGGTGGCCGTCATCGATTCCGGCGTTGCCGACGTGCCCGACCTCGCGGGTGCCGTTGTCGGTGGCGCGGACTTCTCGGGAGTGGGCAGTGCCGACGGCCGCACACCCGTTGGCGTTCAACTCAACCACGGCACCATGGTGGCGTCGGTGCTCGCCGGTCGTGGCACGGGAAACGGAATTCTGGGCACCGCTCCGCAGGCTCAACTGCTCTCGGCGTCTATCGGCTTCGGGGGCGTGAGCGAGATATCTCCCGACGACCAGGTGGCGGCCGCTCTGCGCTGGTCTGTCGATCAGGGCGCCAAGGTGATCAACATGTCGATTACGCGCAACACGCTCGACTGGCCGCCCAGTTGGGACGCGGCCATGCTCTATGCGTTCGAACATGACGTGGTTGTGGTGGCGGCATCCGGCAACCGGGCCAACGGAACAGACGAAGTGGGTGCTCCGGCCACCATGCCGGGCGTGCTGGGTGTTGGCGGTTTCGACCGCAACGGCAATGCGTCGTGGGATGCCTCGACGCAGGGAATCACCATCGGTGTGGCCGCGCCCTCCGAGGATCTCATCGGCATCAACCGTTTTGGCGAACCCCAAAACTGGGCCGGCAGCAGCGGGGCGGCGCCCATCGTGTCAGGGCTGGTGGCTCTCGTGCGCGCCGCGCATCCGGAACTCGATGCCGCCAACGTCATCCAGCGGGTGCTGGCGACCGCGACTCCGGTGGGTTCATCGCCGAGTCCGCTATACGGCTACGGTCGTATCAACGCCGCCGCGGCGGTTTCGGCGGACGTGGCCTCGGTGACCGAAAACCCGATGGGGTCGCTCGAGGAGTGGATTCGCCTCAATCGCCGTGCCGAACCGACCGTCGCGCCAACGGCACATCCCACGTCTACGCCCGCCGCTTTGCCACTCGGGCGTCTCATGTGGCCACCGTGGGGGTATTTCGCTGAGCGGTACGCCATACCGTCATTGTTCGTGCTCGCATTCGGTAGTCTTATAGCGCTGGGTATCACCGCCGTCACCCGGCGTGTTCGTGGTCGCCGCCGAGACGGTCGCCCCTAGGCGTTCCACGACGATTTACCCCTTTTTATTGTTTAACACGGAGACGTCTACTGTGACAAAAATCCTCATTGTCGGTGCCGGCTATGCCGGTTTTTACACCGCCTGGAAGCTCGAAAAGTGGCTTCGCTCCGGAGAGGCCGAGGTCACGATCGTCGACCCGCGCCCGTACATGACGTACCAGCCGTTTCTTCCCGAGATTGCCGCCGGTTCGATTGAGGCACGTCACGCCATCGTTCCGTTGCGTTCGCACCTCAAGAAGACCCACATCATCGCGGGCAAGGTGACTGCGGTCAACCACAAGAAGAAGTCGGCCACGATTACTCCCGAAGACGGCGCAAAGTACGCGATGGAATATGACCACATCGTGTACACGGCCGGCTCCGTATCGCGCACGTTCCCGATTCCCGGAATCGCCGAAAAGGCCATCGGCCTCAAGACGATTGAAGAAGCCATCTACGTGCGTGACCGCATGCTGAACGACTTCGATAAGGCAGCCGGTTTGCCACCGGGGCCCGAGCGTGATCGCCTGCTGACCGTTGTCGTGATTGGTGGCGGATTCGCGGGTATCGAAATCTTTGCCGAACTCCGCTCGCTGGCCAGTGCCATCCTCAAGGATTATCCCGAGATTACCTTCGACGACACGCACTTTCACCTCATCGAGGCGATGGATCGCATCATGCCCGAGGTCTCGCTCAAGACCAGCCAGTGGGTGCTCAAGAACCTCGCCCAGCGCGGCGCTCAGGTTCACCTCAACACTCAGCTTCGTTCGGCCGCGGGCGGAAAGATTGAGCTCTCGACGGGCGAAAGTTTTGACGCTGACCTCATCATTTGGACGGCCGGTGTCATGGCCAACCCCGCACTGGGACAGACAGACTTCCCGCTCGACGAGCGCGGGCGCCTGCGCCTTCAGCCCGACCTCCGCGTTGCGGATGACGACGGCCCACTCCAGGGAGCCTGGGGTGCCGGCGATGCCACTGCCGTTCCAGACCTTTCGGGTGGTGGCGTGGGCGGATACTGCGTCCCCAACGCTCAGCACGCGGTGCGTCAGGCCAAGCATCTGGCCAAGAACATCACAGCGGATATCCGCGGCGAGGGTGTTCGCGACTACATCCACTACAACCTTGGCGTTGTCGCGGGTCTCGGTCTCAACATCGGCGTTTTCCAGTCGGGCAAGTTAGTGCTCACCGGATACCTCGCATGGCTCGCTCACCGCGGGTATCACGGTTTGGCCATGCCCACTTTTGAGCGCAAGGTGCGTGTGATCTGGGGCTGGATTAACAACTTCTTCCTCGGTCGCGATATCGCTTCGCTCACCGCCTACAAGACGCCCCGCGCCTCGTTTGAGGAATACGCGGTCCGCGTTCGGTAGCCTGTCGGGGGCGACTATAGCGACGGGCCCCCATAGCCCAATCGGCAGAGGCAGACGACTTAAAATCGTTCCAGTCTGGGTTCGAGTCCCAGTGGGGGCACGAATAAAGCGACCCGCTTTCGGCGGGTCGCTTTATTCGCGCGTCTGCTTGCGCGAGAACCCGTCGTGGGCCCCCGCTCGCACCGCCGCGAGCATGTCTCGCGGCGCTGAGGGCGAGTAGGGGAGTCGAGTCCCAGTGGGGGCACTCAACGCATCCACGATTCTTTCGGGCGACTATCAGGCTCGCCCCCATACGATAGAGCCATGGACGTTCTCATTCCGATCATCATTGTCATCGTTGCTCTCGCGGTTATCGTGGGCATCTACTTGTGGGCCACGTACAACTCGCTGGTCACCCTCAACGTTCGCGTTGACGAGGCGTGGAGCGACATCACGGTTCAGCTCAAGCGTCGTGCCGACCTCATCCCCAACCTCATTGAGACGGTGAAGGGATACGCCTCACACGAGAAGACCGTCTTTGAGAACGTCACCAAGGCGCGCGCTGCCACGATTTCTGCCGACGGACCGGCCGAGGCCGCCAAGGCCGAAGGCATGATGCAAAGCGCATTGAAGAGCATCTTTGCCGTTGCCGAGGCCTACCCGCAGCTTCAGGCCAGCGCCAACTTCCTGCAGTTGCAGGGGGAGCTGGTTGACACGGAAGACAAGATTCAGGCTGCCCGCCGCTTCTACAACGGTGGCGTGCGCGAGTTCAACACCAAGATCAAGGTCTTCCCCAACAACGCCTGGGCCAAGCGACTCGGCTTCGGCGTGCGCGAGTTCTTCGACGTTGCCGATGCCGCCTCACTGCAAGAACCCCCGCGCGTTCAGTTCTAACCCGCCGTTCTTGCCACT
>CANFVD010000021.1 GCA_947450345.1 Actinomycetota bacterium | reverse complement strand
GAGTTCGTGCGCGCCATGGATGACGACCTCTCGGTGCCCATGGCACTCGCGGTGGTTCACGAGGCCGTGCGCGCGGGAAACACCGCGTGGGATGCCAACGACACGGCTGCAGCGCTCGCACGCGGCGGCGAAGTTCTCGCCATGGTCGATGCCCTTGGGCTCAACCCTCGCGACGTGGTCTGGGGCCAGGCCACCTCGTCGCAAGCGCACACCGCTCTGGGCGTGCTCGTCGAGCGCATGCTCGCCGAGCGCCAAGCGGCACGTGAAGCCAAAGATTTTGCAACATCGGACCGGGTACGCGATGACCTTGGTGCGGCAGGAATTGTGATCGAGGACACATCGCACGGACCTCAGTGGAGTATCAATGGCTAATCGACCAACGCGCGCGGGCGCCGTGCGCAAATCAGGTAAGGGTCCCACGGTCGGCACCGGCGGTCACGGCCGCAAGGCCTTGGAGGGGCGCGGTCCCACACCCAAGGCCGAAGATCGCACCTATCACCCGGCGGGCAAGCGCAAGGCGAGCGCGGAACGGTATGAGCGCGCGGCCGAAAAGGGTCGTCCCGCTCGCGGCCCCGAACTTCGGGGGAGTTCGCGCGTCAAGGCCGCTAGCGATGGCGGCGAGTTGGTCGCCGGTCGCAATTCGGTGCTCGAAGCCTTGCGCGCCAAGATTCCCGCCACCGCCCTGTATGTGGCTGCCCGCGTGGAAATGGATGATCGGGTTCGCGAAATCATCAGCATCGCCAACAAGCGCAACCTTCCCGTGATGGAGATCATGCGGCCCGAGCTCGAGCGCATGCTCGGTGCGGACACCGTCCACCAGGGCGTGGCCATCAAGGTGCCGGCCTACGAGTACGCGCATCCTCGTGACCTGCTCGATGCGGCCATCGCCGCAGGTGACACTCCACTTCTTGTCGCCCTCGACGGCGTGACGGATCCCCGCAACCTCGGCGCGATCATCCGCTCGACCGCCGCGTTCGGCGGCAACGGCGTCATTGTCCCGTCGCGCCGCTCCGTCGGCGTGACGGCGGCCGCGTGGAAAACCTCCGCGGGCGCGGCGGCACGATGCCGTGTGGCGATGGCGACAAACTTGGCGGCGGCCATCACCGAACTCAAGAAGGCGGGTGTCTTCGTGATTGGGCTTGACGGTGGGGGAGACACGTTGCTGCCCAACCTTGAATTGGCCGATCGCCCGCTGCTGATCGTGGTGGGAAGTGAGGGCTCCGGCCTGTCGCGCCTCGTCACCGAGAAGTGTGACGCCATCGTGTCGATTCCCATCGGGGCGGCAACCGAATCGCTCAACGCCGGCATCGCGGCCAGCGTTGCCCTCTACGAGGTAGCACGGGTTCGCACGCCGCGCTAGGCCCTCGTCCGGCTCAATTTGTCTGCGAATTCCCGGGGAATTCGTGACCTCGTTTCGCGGTGGGTGAGGTATCTCGCGTAATATCGCAGGGTGCCCCCGACGGGGTAGCCACGGTATGTGACCAACGTATTTGGAGCAGTTGAATGACTATCGGATCCCAGGGTTCACGACCCACCAAGAACCAGCGTCGCGAGGAAGCTCGCGAAACGGCCCGCGAGCACCGCCTCGTCGCGCAAAAGAATGAGCGCCGCCGCCGCTTCCTCGTCCAGGGTGGTGTGGTTGCTGGAATCATCGTCATCGTTGCGATCATCGGCTTGGTCATCTGGAGTGCTGTGCCGGTTCCCGGACCACGTCCGGCCAACATGGCTAGCGACGGAATTCTCCTGAAGGCCAAGCTCGATGCCAGCGGCAAGCCCACGGGCGACATCGAAGCCGTGTTGAGCAAGGCACTGCCGGACGGCGCCGAACCCATCACCACCACGGAGGACCCCAACCTTCTGAACATCGTGGTGTACGAGGACTACCAGTGCCCCGTGTGCAAGAACTTCACTTCCGCAGATGCGCCCATCATTAGGGATCGCGTTGCCAGTGGTGCGGCCACGATCGAGATTCACCCCATTGCGATGCTCGACCGCATGTCGATGGGAACGCGCTACTCCTCGCGGGCTGCCAACGCTGCCGCTTGCGTGGCCACCTATGACCCCAACAACTACTTGAGCTTCAACGACGCCATGTACAACAACCAGCCCGCCGAGAACACGCCGGGACTGGACAACCAGGGCATCAAGGACATCATCAAGGCAGTGGGTATGGATCGCCAGGCCGAGATTGGCACCTGCATCGACAACGAGACCTTCAAGTCGTGGGTGGCCAGCTCCTGGAACCGCGTCAAGGATGCGACGTTCCTTCCCAACACCACCGATGTGACCTTCGGAGGTACGCCCACCGTGATCGTGAACGGCACCAAGTTCAACTTCACGACCAGTGATACGGGCGCGTTCTACCCGGCACAGTTCTCGGACTTCCTGTTGAAGCTTGAGGGCCTTGAGGGATCGACCACCTCGACACCCACGCCGACGCCGACCAAGTAGCTCGGACACAGCGTTACCGTTGCCCGCTCCCGCCATTGGTGGGGGCGGGCAACGCTCGTTTGGGGGTCGGTCACGGCACGGTGGGGAGAATCTCACGCTCTGTCATCTGGTGAGAGTTACTCAGGACTCGAGCGGTGCGAGAAACTAGGATGAGTCGGTCGGCGCCGGCTCGGCGCATATTGGTCAAAAATGACGAGTGAGGGTTCTCAGTGACAACGCACTATGACCACTGGATTGATGGTCGCTCCACGAAGGGCTCCACTGGCGAGCACCTCGTGACCCACAACCCGGCTTCGGGCGAGGACGTGTCATCGATTGCTCTGGGCGGTGCCCGTGAAGTCGCTCTGGCCGTTGAAGCGGCTGCCTCCGCAGCGACCTCGTGGCGCCGATTCAAACCGGTCGAGCGTGCCCGACTCATGCTGGCTTTGGCGGCCCGCATACTGGCTGAACAAGATCGCCTTGCGGAGATCGAAGCCGCAGAGACGGGAAAACTCCCGGCGCTTGTCCCCCTCGAGATCGCCAATTCAGCCGCCTATTTCGAGTTCTATGGGGGGCTGACTCATTCGGTACACGGAGACACAATTGACCTTGGTCCAGGGTTCCACTCGTATACCGTTCGCGAGCCTTTCGGAGTTGTGGGCATCATCACGCCGTGGAACGCGCCGCTCAACCAGGCAGCCCGAGCTGGCGCACCGGCCTTGGCCGTGGGAAACACGATTGTTATCAAACCCTCGGAATTCACCTCAGCGACCACCTTAGAACTAGCGCGTCTGGCGTCCGAGGTCGGTTTCCCGCCGGGTGTGATAAATGTTGTGACGGGCGTCGGGGCTGACGCGGGTGCCGCCTTGGTGCAGCACCCTCGGGTCAGGAAGATTGCTTTTACGGGGTCCCTGCGCGCGGGTAAAGAGATTGGCAAGATTGCCGCCGATCGCATCCTGCCGCTGACTCTCGAGTTGGGCGGCAAGAGCGCAAACATTGTGTTCGCTGATGCGGATCTTGACAAAGCGGTTGCGGGTGCTCTCCGAGCATTCACAGCGAACGCGGGTCAGACGTGCACGGCCGGATCGCGACTGTTAGTGGACAAAGAAATCCACGATGAATTCGTTGAGCGACTTGTGCGGGCAGCCACGGAGGTGGTGCCGGGGGTCACTCTCGGACCGATGACAACTGTTGCTCAGCGCGACAAAGTTCACGAGTATTTTCTCATCGCTCGCGAAGACGGGGCGATTGCTGCTCTCGGCGGCGACCCCGTGAGCGAAGAAGAATTGAGTCACGGAAATTTTGTGACGCCCACCATTTACGTGGGTGTTTCGAATGACATGCGGATCGCCCGCGAAGAAGTTTTTGGGCCCGTGCTTTCGGTCATTCCCTTCGCGAGTGAATCAGAAGCGATTCAGATTGCCAATGACTCCGATTATGGCCTCGCGTCGGGCGTGTGGACCCAAGACATTTCGCGCGCGCACCGGGTGGCGTTCCAGATTGATGCCGGTCAGGTCTATGTGAACACGTGGATGGGGCCGATCGTTGAGACTCCCTTCGGCGGCTTCAAAATGAGCGGCTATGGCCGGGAAAAAGGTCTCGAGGCGCTTCATCATTACACTCAAGTGAAGAGCATTACTGTCGAACTTTAATACTCGCTGAGGGAGAGTGACGAGGTGGCTACGAGCTCAGAGCGAGAGGGCGCAAAGCGCTCGGTTCTGGGGCGCGCCTTTGAGATCTTGGATTGTTTCGAAGGCGCGGGCGACGAGGTCAGTGTTGCACACATCGTTGAGAAAACAGGGCTCCCGCCGGCTACTGTTCACCGACTCCTCAGCACCCTCTTGCGCTGGGGTGGAGTGGAACGCTTAGCCCACGGGCGCTACCGATTGAGCGACCGCGTGTGGCGTTTGGGGCTTGGGGCGCCAGCGGTGAAGAGGCTCCACGAGATTGCCCAGCCCATACTGGTGCAACTTCATGTCGCCACCCAGGGCACCGTCTACCTTGCTGTCCGGGACGGGGGTTATGGGCTGTTTGTCGATCGAATTACCCGCATCAAAACCACTCCGGAAACAATGAGTGCAAGTCGACGCCTCCCGCTCGAACAGACCGGCGGGGGAAGGGTCCTGCTGGCTTTCTCCCCGGAAGCTCAATACGAACGACACGTGCTCAACAAAGGCAACACCTCGGCGAAGAAGTCTCACGACGACCTCATGGACATTCTTGACGGCATTCGGCGTACCGGTGTTGCCGTGACGCACGATGACGTGATCCCCGGGCGCCTGTCTGTGGCCGCCCCCATTTTTGACAGCGAGAAGGCAGTCATCGCGAGCGTCTCTGTCACATTCCGTGAAGAAAAGCTCAACCCGCGTGCTATCGAGACCGCCCTTATCCCCAACGTGAAAAAGGCTGCTAAGGCGATTGCCTCCGAGATGGCCAGTCTGAGTCTGCTCGAGTCTGATTCTCGCTAATCGTCCGCGGGCATCATGCCCCGGAACTCGGCGCGAGAAATTTCACTATGTGAGAAAGATCCGAAACGAATGTCGCCAATTGGCCATGCTAGAGACACACCCGCCTCACCGGTGACGTGACTACTTCACGCGATAAGGAAGAACATGTCCTACACACTCAGCGAAGAACAAGTGGCGATCAAGGAAGCCATCGATGACTTGGCCCGTGGTTTTGGCGATGAGTACTGGAGAACCGTCGACCGGGCCAGGGAGTATCCCGACGCATTCGTCGCAGCGCTCACAGAGGGCGGTTGGCTGTCGATGCTCATCCCCGAGGAGTATGGCGGGGGCGGCGCGAGCATCCAAGATGCGGCCGTGGTACTCGAGGCGCTCGAGCGCAATGGATGTTCGGCGGGGGCTGCCCACGCCCAGATGTACACCATGGGTGTGATTTTGCGCCACGGAAGTGACGAGCAAAAGCAGCGCTACCTGCCAGCCATTGCTGAGGGTACGTTGCGCCTTCAGTCTTTTGCCGTCACCGAACCTGACGCGGGAACCGACACGACCCGCATTCGTACCTTTGCCGTTCGCGAGGGCGACGAGTACGTGATTAACGGAAACAAGATTTGGACGTCTCGGGTCCAGCATTCCGATCTTCTGATTCTCTTGGCGCGCACCACCCGGTTCGAGGACGTCGAGAAGAAGACCGACGGAATGAGTGTTTTCATTGTCGATCTTCCCGAGGCCTTGCGCACCGGCCAGATTGTCGCGTCCAAGATCGACACGATGGTGAATCATGAAACAAATGAACTCGCCATCGTGAACCTGCGGGTTCCGGCTGCCAATCTCATCGGCGAAGAAGGGAAAGGCTTCCGAAGCATCGTGAGCGGCCTGAATTCCGAACGAATTCTGGTGACCTCCGAATATATCGGGGCCGGATTGTGGTTCATCGATCGCGCCTGCGCCTATGCCAAGCAGCGCGAAGTCTTCGGACGTCCAATCGGTCTCAACCAGGGAATTCAGTTCCCCATTGCCCAGGCCTACGCGAACCTGCAGGCGGCCAGCTTGATGCGGTGGCAAGCGGCCGATCTCTTTGAGTCAGGCGGGAATCCGCAATTTGAGGTGAACGCGGCCAAGTTGCTGGGGTCGCAGGCCCTCTGGGCTGCGGCCAATGCGGCGTTCGATACCTACGGCGGTTTTGCCGTGGCAGAGGAGTACGCGGTCGAACGACGATTCCGCGAAGCACGGCTGCCGAGCATCGCGCCGATTAGCAACAACATCGTGCTTGCGGGAATCGCGCACGGGACTCTCGGTCTGCCTAAGTCGTACTAATGGAGTCGCACATCAGGCACGGGCTGACTGCCACCATCGTGGAGTTTGCGTTGCGCCCCGTCGCGCCCTCAGCGCGCATTGAGCACGCGGTCACACGTGCTCTGATCGATACCGTCGGTGTCACCCTTGCCGCACAGGACGTCGAAGCAGAGCCCCTTGTCCGAACGTGGGCCCTAGCGCAAGCCTCTGCCGGAACCGCAACGGTGTGGACCTCGGGGGACCTGGTGTCACCCTCCACGGCAGCTCTCATCAATGCCACGGCCGCGCACGTTCTGGATTACGACGATATTTCGCCCACCCGGCCCATGCATCCGAGCGCCGTTTTGCTGCCAGCGATTTTGGCCGTGGCGCAAGCGCGCGAAGCCGACCCACGACTCATCGTGACGGCGTACTCGGTGGGGGCTGCCGTGTTCCGAGCCGTGGCCGATTTACTGCCCCACGAGGTTCACTATGAGCGCGGTTGGCACACCACCTCGACGGTTGGTCGCCTCGCGACGGTTGCCTCCCTCATCACGCTGTGCCGACTCACTCCGCAACAGGGGGCCCGCGCGCTCGGCGTGGCGTCGTCGTTAGCTGCGGGGATGTTGGCAAATTTCGGCACGATGACAAAGCCGCTCCACGCCGGGCTTGCTGCCCGCGATGCAATCATGGCGTGTGAATTGGCAGAGTCAGGATTCACCGCGAACGAATCCGCTCTCGAAACGGACCGCGGCTTTCTCGACATGTACGGTGCAGAACGGGGCAATCGCCCGGGGCATTCTTCGGATCAGCTCATGGGCGCGCTCGAATACTGGCGCGCGGAATGGGATACGGATTGGGGCATCAAGAGATACCCCGCGTGTTACGCCACCCACCGTGCGGCAGATGCCGCCCTCCGTTTGCGAGCCGCGCACGATGTGAAATCTGCGCGGCACATCACAGTGACGGTCCATCCGGAAGGGCTGCGACCCCTGCTGACGGGACATCCTCAGACGTCCAACGAAGCAAAGTTCACGATGTCATTCGTGATTGCCACAGCCCTTCTCGCGGGCGAGTTGCGCCTTCGGGATTTTGACGGAGAAGCTCTTTCGAACCCAGCGGTGATTGACCTGATGACGAGGATTACTGTGGCTGAGTCGGATATTCCCCCGTTGGGGCCTCCCGAATACGAGGGAGGTTTTGCCGTAGTCTCTCTGGAAAT
Organism: Actinomycetota bacterium; assembly: GCA_947450345.1. Lineage (GTDB taxonomy): Bacteria > Actinomycetota > Actinomycetes > Actinomycetales > Microbacteriaceae > UBA963. The sequence goes on along the minus strand of CANFVD010000021.1, from coordinate 22,049 downwards.
GGCCGATGGACAGATAGTTCGTGAACGCGCCGATGTGACGCACGGTGATTCTCGGAGCCCCCTCACGGAAGGTGAGCTCACGGCCAAATTCCTGGATTGCTGTTCGGACGGCAACCTCTCATTACCCCAGGCGGAAGTGCTCTTTCGGGTCCTCGAGATTTTGCCGGGCGGACAGAGCGACTTTACGCAACTGCACAACGCCCTGAGCGCACGCGAAGAATTCGGGGGCATCAAGCCATGACCGAAAGTGGAGCACACAACCCGTCAGCGCACCTTCCCCGCGTGACGATTGTTGAAGAGGGAATGCGCGAGGGGATGCAGATTGAGAGCGCAGACATTCCCGTGGACGCCAAAGTGCGACTCCTCGATGCACTGTCGCGCACGGGACTCACGCACATCGTGGCGGGTTCGTTTGTGAGTCCCCGGTGGGTTCCGCAGATGAAAGACGTCGACGAGCTCTTGCGCAGGTTTACGCCAGCCCCCGGTGTGACGTACACGGCCCTCAGCCTGAATCACCAGGGCGAACTTCGCAAGGCGGAGCACACCCCGCCCCTCTCGCCCCCCGATGGAGTGGGCAGATCGATGCTTCATTTGTGCGACGTCTTTTTGCAGCGTAATACTGCGCGGACCCTCGAACAGGAGCGGGCCGCAGTGGCGGACACGATAGAGCGTGCTGTCGATGCCGGCGTCTCGAGCGCCATCATTGCCGTCAATGCCGCGTGGGGATCGAACTGGTTGGGCGCGTTTTCCGAAGAGCAGCGAATGGAGGCCCTCGCCTTTCAGCGGGACGCGTGGATGACAGCGGGAATCCCCATAACGGGTGTGTACCTAGGCGACCCCATGAGCTGGAACACGCCTCGGGTTGTTCGTGCTCACGTTCGCCACGTCATCGAGACGTGGCCAGACCTGACTTCCGTTCACCTCCACCTGCACAACGGACGCGGCACAGCCCCCTTATCGGCCTATGCGGCACTGCACGAGTTGGACGAACGCCATCAACTCATCATCGATTCGTCGATTGGTGGAATGGGCGGCTGCCCCTATTGCGGAAACGGCCGAGCCACGAAGATGATCCCCACGGAAGACCTCGTCTTCCTGTTGGAGAGCGAAGGGATCGATACGGGGGTAGACCTGCCAGCACTCATCGAGGCTGCTCACCTTGCCGAAGAAGTCGTGGGGCACGAACTCTATGGGCATGTGTCGAAGGTCGGCGCCCTGCCCACTGGGCAGTCGCTTTATGCCATGGACATGCCTCTTATTGAGACCATCGCCGAGGCACAACACTTTCGGTTAGGCCCCGGCACTTATGCCGGCGGCTCGGCGCCGTGGAAGTCACCCATCACGTCAGTGCTCCGCGAGCAGCCTTCCGCGGGTCAGAGTTCACCGACAGGTGGCGAACCAGAATGACAACGTCACCGCAACCCGGCACGGGCTCTCTCACGGGTCTCCGCGTCGTTGAGATTGGAACGAGTGTGGCCGCCCCCTACGCGGCCCAGATCCTCGGAGATTTTGGTGCCGATGTCGTCAAGGTGGAACGACTCGGGACCGGTGATGACAGCCGTAGTTGGGCTCCGCCTCAGTGGGACGGGGTCAGCGTGACGTTCCTGGCCCTGAACCGAAGCAAACGGAGTCTCGTTGTCGACTACAAGACCGACGCGGGCAAGAAGATTTTGGAAAGCCTCATTTCGGAAAGCGACGTCCTGATCCAAAACCTGAGGCCCGGCGCGCTCGCGGCCGCAGGATTTGATGCGGGGCACATCAAGGCCCTGAATCCGCGACTCATTTACTGCGAGCTTTCGGGCTTCGGTTCCGCGGGGCCTCGGGCGAGTGATCCGGCCTATGACCCGCTGGTGCAGGCCTTCAGTGGCATCGTCAGCATCACCGGTGACGAGAGCAGCGCACCGTCGAGAGTCCCCGTCTCTCTTCTCGACATGGGGACGGGCATGTGGGCCGCCCTCGCCGTGTTTGAGGCTTTGCGTCGACGAGACCAGACGGGCTTGGGAAGTCACGTGGAGCTGTCTCTTTTGCAGACGGCTCTGACGTGGTTGACCATTCCGCTCATGGGAGTTCAGTCGGGAAGCCCGGTTCCCGGTCGCCAGGGATCTGGGCTCGCGGGCGTCGTGCCCTACGGCGCCTTCCCTTCGTCCGACGGGTACGTGTTTATCTCAGCGGGAAACAATCAGACGTGGCATGACCTACTCGATGCGCTGGGGGCGGGGCACCTCAAGGAGGTGGGCGAGTATGCGACAAACCCACAACGGGTGATGCATCGTGAGGGCGTGACGCGAGACCTGTCGGCAGCAACGTCCCGGTTCACGTCCAACGAACTCGTCGGTCTGTTAGCTGCAGCGCGCATCCCGCATTCACCGGTGCAAACGTTGGACCAGGTCCTCGGCGATGAGCAAGTCAACGCACTCGGCCAGTTCAGGGCACTCCACCATGATGAGATAGCCGAATTCACGACCCTCAATCTTCCGATGACGTTCGACGGCGCCTATCCCGAAATCTCGCAGGCACCTCCTGCGTTGGGCGCTGATACGCAGAGTGTCCTCGCGTCCCTGGGGCTGTCCGAGGCCGTCATCGCGGATCTCCTCACCCAGGGGGTTGTGCAACAAGCGGAACCCGGAAGCGACAGAATTGCTTCCGACGCCACCACGAAACGAACTGACGGTGCTGTATGACCACGAAAGGTGCTCCCATGTCTGACCACTCCGACGAGGTTGTTTACGATGTTCGTGGCAACGTCGCCTTCATTCGCATCAATCGACCCGAGCGACGAAACGCGCTTGCCACTTCCACGGTCGAAGCGATCAGCAACAGTTTTGTCCGTGCCGGCGAAGACGACAACGTGTGGGCGATTGTGCTGACCGGCACGGGGGACAAGGCCTTTTGCGCGGGTGGAGACCTGAAAGAAATGGACGAGATCGCTCGGTCAGGTGCGCAGATCCACATGCCGATGACGGGACCTTCCCGCAACATGTTCGAAATCATCCTGGAGACATACAAACCAACCATTGCTGCGGTCAACGGGGCGGCGCTCGCCGGAGGGTGCGAACTTCTGCTCGCCTGCGACCTGCGCATCGCCGTAGACGATGTGCAGATTGGGCTACCCGAGGCAAAGCGCGGTATGGGCGCCAATTTTGCCTCAGTCGTTCTACCCCGCATGATTCCCCGAGCCATCGCCCTGGAGATGTTGTACACGGGCAAGTCCATCGGTGCTCAGGAGGCCCGAGACTTAGGGCTCATCAACCGGGTGGTGTCGCGCGCAGACTTTGACTCTGCTGTTCAGTCGTTTGTCGACGAGATTGTGGTTAACGCGCCGGTCTCACTGAGGCGTTACAAGGAAATGGCCGCGAAGGGGTGGGAACTGCCCGTCTCGGCGGCCCTGCGCTTGAATGCCGGACCGAATCCGTACACCAGTGAAGATCGCGTGGAAGGTGTTCGGGCGTTCGTTGAGAAGCGGACGCCGAATTGGAAGAACCGCTAATCAACCTCAGGCGAGCGAAGCGACCAGGTTTGTCATTTCGGTGCGCGACGGAATCCCGCCGGGGATGCCATCAACAAGAAAATCTTCGAAGATGCCATCGACGATTGCGGCGACGTCGCTCTTGCCCATGACAATGCCCGCTTCGCCGAGGGTCAGCGGAAAACCCAGACCAGAGATGAAGGTGGTCAGGAATTCAGCGAGGGCAATTCCGAGGTTTTCCGTCGAGATCTCAGAATCGTCTATTCCGCACGCTCGCAGGATCGGCCGGATTTTTTCACCCGTACGCGGCGCCAAGAACCTGGCCACCGTCGGCAGCGTGACGCACGACGACAGTCCGTGAGCCAGACCAAGCCGGGCTCCGAGTTGATGACCTATCGCGTGGGAGAGACCCAGGGTGCCGTTGCTCACACCAAAATACGACTGCCACGATGCCAACTGAGCGTCACCCCGAAGTGCTGAGTCCGTGGGGTTCATGAGGGTGGCTGGCAGCACGCGCACGAGGGTCGTGATGGCCGCACAGCTCAGACTGTCGCTGAACAGCGACGACTGATCCGACACCACAGTTTCGATGGCGTGATCAAGTGTTCGCATTCCCGTCATGACCCACGCAGCGGCGGGTGTTGCCACGGCTGCATCGCTATCCAGGATGACGGCGGCGGCAGCCATCGGAGGTCCGGCGAACAGGTCCTTGTTTCCCGTCGTGGGATTCTTCAGCGCACCGCCGTCTCCAAACTCAGCGGACGACAGTGTTGTGGGGATCGCAATGTGTGGAATGGTGTGGGCAGCCGCCGCCGGGAAAATCGGCCCCCGTTCCGACCGCTGAGCCCGGTACTCGTAGAGCGCGTCCTCAGTCGAGATGTTTTCGCCCACACACAGTGAGACCAGCCGGGCCGTGTCAATAGTGCTTCCACCGCCGAGGCTCACCACACAATCGGCATATGCTTCGCGGGCGACTTGCGCGGCGGCCAGCGCGACGCCATAGGGGGTGTGCGGCTCCACGGCATCGAAGATCGCAACAATTCGCTGGCCAGACCATTCCGCGAGGCGTGAAACGAGGGCTGCGTCGCGACCGGCAGAAGGAGTCAGAATAAGGAGGGCGCGACGAGCCCCAGACACGTCGAGAACTTCACCCAGCCGCGACATACTTCCCGGGCCAGACCACATTGCGCCGACGTTCGGATACCGGAATACGCCTTGGCTCATGGTGTCACCTTCGAAGTCGGCATAGTCTCGGGGATGCGGTCTCGCGATTCGAGGCGCACAATTCTCAAGCTTGCTTGGCGATGTCTTCGTCTGTCAGCCGGCTCAATATGTCTGCAAAGACCGGCATGATGTACGACTTGAAGAGCTCCGGATTCTCCGACATCGGGAAGTGACCGAGACCTTCCATGAGGGTGTAGGTCGACCCGGGCACCTCATCGTGCAGAGCCTTGACCACTTTCGGCGATCCCGACCAGTCGTAGTCGCCACCCAAGAGGTACACGGCGATTTGCTTCGTATTGATCGTTTTGGCCGAACTGCTCACGTCGTGTTCTCCGCCGTAGTAATTGAGATCGCCCTCGAACACGCGATGCGAACCTTGGCCATAGATGAAGGCCACTTCACGCTTGAGTGCTTCGGGGCTCATCGGTGCCATAAAGGTGTACATCATGGCCGCCTTGGTTTCGTTCGTCATACGCGGGTGGCCAAAGTAGGTACGCAGCTCCGGCGGCGCAGAGTTTTCGGTAGCTAGCCCGGCTTCGAGACCGATGACGGCGCGGAACTTATCAGGATGGCTGATGGCTAAGTCTGCCGCGAGGTGGCCGCCCATCGACGCGCCCATGTACACCGGGCGATTGAGTTCAAACGCTTGGTTGAACTTGATCATGAACTCGAACAAAAAGTTGAGCGTCAGTTTGTATTCCTCGCTCCACCACGCGCGAGATGTCGGCGGAATCGACTTGCCGTGAAAGGGGAGGTCCGGCACGAGAACGCGGAAGTTCGACGTAATGTCGCTGTCTTCCAAGATGTGGCGGTACAGACGCCCGTCGGTTCCCGCGGTGTGCATGAGAACCAGCGGGATGCCCTCGCCGGCCTCCTCGTAGTAGACGCGATACTCGGTGCCCTGAATGTCGAGGTAAACGTAACCTCCGTGAATCGGCGAAATTTTAGCCATGGTCGTTATCTCTCTCTCGCCTCAGGCAGCCCGGGAGGCTTCGTTGTTAACCTGACGCATCAGGTCCGTTGTTCGCCGGACGGCCGCGTAGTAGCAGTAGAAACTCTCGAGGTCTCCCGTAATTCGCAGCCCATGGTGAAACTGTGCGGGAAAGAGGTCTTGGAAGAGGGGCGCGGGGACAGCGGCAAGAATCTCACTCCACACCGCGTCGGGGGCAGAAATGTCGGCCGTGTATTCGTGGAAGAGTCCTGGCGTCGGAACAATGTCGGTGACCACGCCATCTCGAATAACGATAAGAAAAGAGTCGTCGCCGAGTCGATAACGCAGCCGGGCATCCCACATTCGTGACGACAGCGCGAACTCGGGGTCCGCGTTCATTACTGCTTTCAAACGCTCAGTGTCTAATTTCACGATCCACCTCATTGTGTGTGCGTGTGCCGGGAGAACGAGTCTCAACGGCAACTCTCGATGTCCTCATTTTTACTGCCGTCGCCGTATCCACAGGGCGATGTCTCATGCAGTGGAATTCGACGCGTCATTTTCAGTTCGCAACAGGCGTCGTCCCGAGGGATGCGCCATGATGTCATCATGTCCGAAAATCTCGAACAGCGTAAGAGCCTGGCGAGACTCTCGACCGTCGTCGTGAGGCGTTTGTCGTGAAAATCGTGGTTCTGGTGAAGGAAGTTCCCGACACCTGGGGCGAGCGTTACCTCAACCTCGAAACGGGGCTCGCGGACCGCCACGCGAGCGCCCGTGTTATTGATGAAATCGTCGAACGTGGGCTTGAATTTGCCATTTCGTGGGCGGCGAAAAATCCGGGAACAGAGGTTATTGCTTTGTCGATGGCTCCGGTTGAGGCCACGACGAACATTCGGAAGGCTCTGGCCATGGGGGCAGATAGGGCAGTTCTCGTCGCTGACGAGGTCTTAGTGGGGGCAGACATTACCCTCACGGCGCAGGTACTCGCAGCCGCGCTCACCCACACGGGCTATGACCTCATCGTTGCCGGAGATCAAACGACCGATGGCGCTGGTGGTGTAATCCCGGCGGCACTGGCCGAACTTCTTGACCTGCCTCTCCTGAGTCGACTTGCCTCGATCGACGTGACGGGGGATGAGGTGCGCGCGACTCACATATCGGAGCGCGTGACACTTTCTCTTTCGGCGTCGTTGCCGGCCATTGTCTCCGTCACCGAGCGTTTTCCTGATCCCCGTCTTACGAACTTCAAAGGAATCGTGTCGGCAAAGAACAAGCCGCTTGAGGTCCTCAGTGTCGCCGACTTGGGCGCCAGTATCGATGTCCTGGGATCTGCCCGCGCAATCCTGACGGACATCGAGGCAAAACCTCCGCGGGTGGCCGGCCGCAAAGAGGTCGAAGACGCGGATTCGGGCAAGCGCCTGGCGGACTTCCTCAAGCAGAACCAGTTGGCGTAGGCAGCGAGATGGCAACCGACAACATACTCATTTTGCTCGAGGTGACCCCCGACGGTCATCTCGCTAAGAGCAATGCCGGCCTGCTGGGAATTGCCGCCGGTCTCGGCAAGCCCGTTGCGCTTATCGTGACATCACAGGACGACGCTGAGCGCTTGAGCAACGCAGCCGCCGAACTTGGCGCTGCGCAGGTCCTGCTTGCAGACGACGATTCAACGTCTTTTGTCACGCCGAGTGTTGATGCCCTGGAAGGTGCTTACCTGGCCACCACACCGACCGCCGTCATCGCGACTCACTCTGCTTATGCGAGAGACGTCCTGGCTCGTTTCGCGGTCCGGATGGGTCTCGCCATCAACGTCGACGCCGTCGACGTAACGCGCGACGACCAAGGCATCGTGGCTCGCCACTCTGCTTACGGGGGAACGTACAACGTCACCTCGGCGGTCACGTATGGTGCTCCCGTGATCACACTGCGTGCGGGAGTCGCTGATGCGCGCGCGGTGGCACAGCCAGTCGCCGCCGAAAAGCTCCTGGTAACAAAGTCAGTCCGCAGATCAGCCGTCATTGACGCCCGTGAGGTGTCAGACGCTCCCGTCACGTCGCGCCCCGACTTGCGTGGAGCAGACCGTGTGATATCGGGCGGTCGCGGTCTGGGCTCGGCCGAAGGTTTCACTCTTGTCGAGCAACTGGCGGATGCCCTGGGCGCGGCCGTCGGAGCTTCTCGAGCCGCCGTCGATGCTGGCTATGTGCCACAGAGCTCCCAAGTTGGCCAAACGGGCGTGCAGATTTCGCCCCAGCTCTACGTCGCCCTGGGTATTTCAGGTGCCATTCAGCACAAAGCGGGAATGCAGACCTCGAAGATAATCATCGCGATCAATAAAGATGAAACCGCGCCCATCTTTGATGTCGCCGACTACGGAGTTGTGGGTGACGTCTTTACTGTCGTGCCCAAACTTCTCGATGCCTTAGCCGCCGCGGACTCTTAGCCACATGCCTCCAGAGAATATGCGGCGAGGCCTTCCCCGCGTGTCGGGTGGCGAACCCCGAACGCCCCCCGCTCCCGGCGCGGTGCGACAGGGACTCCCGCGCGAGGGCGGCGGTGAGCCGGGGTCGACGCTCCCAACGAGCACCCCCGACGTTCCAGCTCCGGTTGCCGACCCGAATAATCACGTCGCCCCCGCGGAGTCGCCTCACGATTCGTCGAGTGCCTCCCACAGCGTGGCCACACCGCGCGCTGCACGGACGACGCGCGCGGCGAAGATACTCATCGGCAGTGCGATCGTCGTCGCGATCGCGGGTGGCCTTGTGGTGGTTGCCCGGTATCTGCTTGACGTTCCTGCCGTCGCGGACTTTCTTGTGACGTATCCGGGTGTCACGGAACGTGCCGCGAACGCTCCCGTGGGCATCCCCGCGTGGCTCGGGTGGCAGCACTTCTTTAACGTTTTCCTCATGGTGCTCATCCTCAAATCTGGTCTCGAGATCCGCCGAGGAAAGAAGCCGGGGGCCTTTTGGGCGCCGAGACGCACCGGGGCAAGCAAAGTCAGCCTCACCATTTGGTTTCACCAGGCCGTTGACGTTCTGTGGCTCGTGAACGGCGCGGCCTTTATCGTTTTGCTATTCGCGACGGGTCAATGGCTGCGCATTGTTCCCACGTCCTGGGGCATCTTTCCCAATGCGGTGTCAGCTTTGTTGCAATATGTATCGTTCGACTGGCCGACAGAGAGCGGGTGGATTAACTACAACAGCCTTCAAGTGCTTGCCTATTTCACCACGGTCTTCATTGCGGCACCCTTGGCCGCGATTACCGGATATCGCATGTCTGCGATGTGGCCTGCCTCATCCCGGAGGGCGAGTGCCCTCCTCCGCATGGAGTGGGCGCGGGCAATCCACTTTCCCGTGATGATCTACTTCTGCGCCTTCATTGCGGTCCACGTTTTTCTCGTGCTGACAACGGGAGCGCTGCGGAACCTGAATCACATGTACGCCGCGCGAGACGCCAGTGATTGGATTGGCTTCTGGTTCTTCATGGCCTCACTCATTCTGAGCGGCGCGGCCGTGGCCCTCTCCCGGGATGTGTTCATCGCCCCCATTGCACGCATTTTTGGAACGGTCACCAAGCGATAGCTCCCCTCAGCGACGCACGCCGCAATGCACATCGGTTTAGACTTGGTGCAGGAACGAGGTACTCGTGACTATTGCCGACTTGGCGCAATTGGTAGCGCACCGCTCTTGTAAAGCGGGGGTTGTGGGTTCGAGTCCCATAGTCGGCCCTGTTAGGTGATGGACCTGGTGGCGGGTTGGTAGCAGGAGTTTCTCACGTCAGGGTGGACAGGGGTTTCCCCTTACTATCGCCATCGACTGCAGACGATAAATCTGATATTTTTTCTAAAATCGTTTATCTCGAGAGCGAGTGCTCAGTGAGATTGGAGTCAAGGAACCATGAAACGACTAGTTTTTGCCGCCGCTGCAGCAACCGCGATACTTCTCGTTCTGGGTGGGACGCCCGCTCAGGCCGCCCAGACGCGCTCCCTCCCTGCCGGCAACACCTACTTCGCTTTCGACTGTCCTGGGGGCGGGTCGGGCGTTGGCGAGATGGCCACCTTCGATGTTTTGACGTCAATAGGCACCATCGTGGGTTCGAATACGCCCACACCCAACACGGATTGTGCTTCACAAGCTGCGTATGACGCCGTTTCAGACTCAATCTATTGGGTTTCATGGGGAGCCACTGAAACGCTGATGAAGGCCGACGTCACCACGGGTGAGTCAGTAGAGGTCGGGCCATTTAGTGCGTCAGGTGGCGCCAACTCAATTGCTATTGACGACCAGGGCAACGCGTTCGCGATTGTCGAAGCAGATACTGACCACCCAACCCCGACCGGAGAGAAACTCTACTCACTGGATCTCACCACCGGGGATATGACATTTATCGCTGGTCTCGGCGGCGGTGTTGGTGCTTACGGATCCGCTTGCGTTTTCTCATTTGCTTTCAACCCGAAAGACAAGCAGTTTTACATCAATTGCGACTCGTTATCGTATGAGATTTCGACAGTCGATGTAACCAACGGCGATGTGGCTCTGGCCTGTGACTTCTCTGCAGATCCCGGGACCAACGTCCTCGGCATCAGCTTTGACACCAATGGAATTGGTTGGACCGCCGATGGCGGGTACTCCAACATCGCCTCATTTGACGTGACTCAGGCTAGTTGTGGCTGGGAGGGTGGAGACACAATTAGCGTCGACGGCACAGGATGGTACACGGTGTCCAACGCCATTACGTACTCGGCAACGCCCCCGCCGGGCCCGACGCCCGACAACCTCCCGTCGACGGGCGCCTCGCAGGGCACTGCGATTGCGTCAGGCGTAGCCGCGGGCGTGGCGTTCGCACTGGCCGCGGGTGTGTTCCTCATGCGGCGCAGCCTGCGCAAGAAGTCCTAGGCGCTCCAGAAATCCAGACGGTGGCCCGAAACGAAAGTTTCGGGCCACCGAACTTCTGGGACCGAGTGATGCGGTCGAGAGCCACGGGCTCGGCCGGGCCGGCCCCCCTCCCCCTCAGTGTCACCCCCACCTGACGTGAAAGACGTGTTCGGGTTTCGTTCAGGGAGCGTCCCTCGCGCATCGTAGAATTGACCCGCAACCGACAATCCGGTGGGTGCAGCACAACAGGGGGAGCAGCGTGACACAAGCCGAATCGCTTGAGCCGCAGAGCTCTGCGGGCGTGCTCAGTGAACGCGACCGCAACATCCTCGAGTTTGAGTGCGCGTGGTGGCAGCACCCGGGCGGCAAAGAAGAAGCTATTCGACAGACGTTTGGTTTGTCGCCGGCCCGCTACTACCAACTGCTCAACGAGCTGATTGATCGCCGGGTGGCTCTCGAGCACGACCCCCTGCTGGTCAAGCGCCTTCTCAGGATCCGTGAAGAACGACGTCAGGCGCGCCAGCGTCGCATGTCCGGCACCGACACAACAGAGGAATCCCCCAACGCATGAGCGAGAAATATCCCACCGATCGATTTGACGACGTTCCTCCCGAAATTCAGCGGGTCGGTGCGCACCGTTCCTCACTTCGATCACGGTCTCCGTGGATGATCTTCGCGTGGGCGGCCCTCGTCACCGGCATCATCGTTGGCGGCTCCACGACCTACATCCTCGGGTCGAGCGGCAAGCTTCAGGCTTTCTTGTTTCCCGTGAGCACGCCCACACCCACGCCGACTCCCACGGCTGAGCCCACCCTGGCTCCCGATCTCGTGGTCAATGTGTTCAACGCCACTCCGATTGTGGGCCTCGCCACCACCGTGGGCGATCAGCTGGCCGCAGCCGGAGTGCCTGTTGGCGTGAAGTCGAACGCCAGCGTGACCGACACCAAAAAGACCATCGTGTTTTACAGCACCAAGGGCGCTGAAGGTGCGGCACGCGGAGTGTGCGAGGCACTCAACAATGCGTGTCAAATCAAGTTGACATCCGCCTACGCCACATCGCAGGCGCCACTCACGCTCGTTCTCGGTGCCGACTACCGGGTGCCCACGGCTGAACCCGCGCCCGCGGAAACGCCAGCCGGATAAGCCACTTTCACTCGATAGGCGTCCGTTCGATGTCCCCACGGGGCCACGCGCGAACGCGCAATTTCGGCGAGTGGTGTGTCGGAGGCTGATAACTCCGGTAGTATCAACCGACGGTTCTCGCGCGTTGCGGTTCCGCAATCTACGTACGAGGAGAAATACATGGCTGTCGGAACCGTCAAGTGGTTCAACGCCGAAAAAGGCTACGGTTTCATTACCGTAGATGGTCAGGAGCAGGACGTTTTCGTGCACTTCTCGGCCATCGATATGGACGGATACAAGGTGCTTGAAGAAGGTCAGCGCGTGGAGTTCGAGGTTGGCACGGGCGCCAAAGGCCCCCAGGCCGAGTCGGTCCACTTGGCCCCGTAAAACACTTTCTGAGGGCTTGCCCTTTTCTAACGCCGCTCTCCTTGGAGGGCGGCGTTAGTCTGTGAAGGATGACAATGCGTAGCACGACCCGAACCCTGCTCGCCGCGACTGTGGCGGTGGTCGTCTCGACGACCCTTGCCGCCTGTAGCTCGGCCGAACCCCGATACGAGTACGCGCCACACCACACGCCCGCCCCGGCCACCGCCATTGCGCCGCTGCGCGGAACCAACGTGGCCGCCGGTTCGCTCACGCACCCCTCGCTGTGCGCCAAGATCGACAACCACGAAGAAGCGCGTCCGCAGTACGGACTCAAGTTCACAGACATCGTGTTTGAGGAGCTCGTCGAGGGTGGCCTCACCCGCTACGTGGCCTGCTGGGATTCCAGCGTGCCCGATCAGATCGGCCCCGTGCGATCCATTCGTCCGATGGACCCCGACATCATCTCGCCGTTCGGCGGCATCGTGGCATATTCGGGCGGCCAGCAACGCTTCGTCGAAATGATGCGCGACACGGTTGTCTACAACGCCATCCACGGCCAGTCCGACACCGAAGAAACGATGTACCGAACTGACGACAAGGTCGCCCCACACAACGTGGGGGTGGCCGCCAACGTCATCATTTCCGAGCACCCCGACCTCGCAGCACCACAGCAGATGTTTGCCTATGCCAGCAGCGTGGCCACCTCTACGCCCGCGCGCGAGGGCCAACCGCAGGCCACCATCAATGTCACGTTCTCCGACGAGCGATTCCCCTCGTGGGTCTATGACCCGGCAACGCAGGTCTACCTGCGCTCGCAAGAGGGCGCGCCCGACCTCGACGACGCGGGGGCACAGATCCAGGCCACCAACGTCGTGGTGATGATGGTCAACGTCGATTGGCAGTACACACCCGTGCCGCGCACGATCATGATCGACAGCGGCGAAGCCTGGGTGTCCTCCGGCGGCAAGACCGTCCACGCGTCGTGGTCGAAGGCTTCACGCGAGGCGCCCATTAAATTCGTTGACGATCATGGCCTCATCATTCGGATTGCCCCCGGCAACACGTGGATTGAGATGCCTCCCGTTGAATCCGGTGCCGTGGGCTTTGTGGGGGATGCGGGCTAGTTTCGCCCCCTCCCGCGCACTTCCCCCGGTTTGCACTCGTGGGGGGAGAGTGCCAATATTGAAGTTAGCACTCGACACAACTGAGTGCTAATTGATTACTTCACCCCAACGTCCGGGAGGGACGAAAGACAATGGCAAAAATCATTGCGTTTAACGAAGAGGCCCGTCGCGGCCTCGAGCGCGGACTCAACATCCTCGCTGACGCCGTCAAGGTAACGCTCGGCCCCCGCGGTCGCAACGTTGTTCTTGAGAAGAAGTGGGGCGCCCCCATCATCACCAACGATGGTGTGTCGATCGCCAAGGAAATCGAGCTCGACGAGCCTTTTGAGAAGATCGGCGCCGAGCTGGTCAAGGAAGTCGCCAAGAAGACCGACGACGTGGCCGGAGACGGAACCACCACGGCCACTGTTCTCGCTCAGGCACTCGTGCGCGAAGGACTGCGCAACGTCGCCGCCGGCGCCGACCCCATCACGCTCAAGCGCGGCATCGAGAAGGCCGTTGAGGCCGTGACCAAGGAACTCGTTGCTGCCGCCAAGGAGATTGAGACCAAGGAAGAGATCGCTGCCACGGCGTCGATCTCGGCCGCTGACCCGCAGATCGGCGCGCTCATTGCAGAGGCCATCGACAAGGTCGGTAAAGAGGGCGTTGTTACGGTCGAGGAGTCGAACACGTTCGGCACCGAGCTCGAGATCACTGAGGGTATGCGCTTCGACAAGGGATTCCTGTCGGCCTACTTCATGACCGACCCCGAGCGTCAGGAAGCGGTCTTCGAAGACCCCTACATCCTCATCGTCAACTCCAAGGTGTCGAACATCAAGGATCTGCTCCCCATCGTGGACAAGGTGATTCAGACGGGCAAGCAGTTGCTCATCATCGCTGAAGACGTCGACGGCGAAGCACTGGCCACCCTCGTAGTTAACAAGATCCGCGGCATCTTCAAGTCGGTTGCCGTCAAGGCTCCCGGCTTCGGCGACCGTCGCAAGGCCATGCTCCAGGACATCGCCATCCTCACCGGTGGACAGGTCATCAGCGAAGAGGTCGGTCTCAAGCTCGAGAACGTCGGACTCGAACTTCTCGGACACGCACGCAAGATTGTTGTGACCAAGGACGAGACCACGATCATCGACGGTGGTGGAGACCCCGCTGGCATCGCCGGACGCGTGTCGCAGATTCGCGCCGAGATTGACAACACCGATAGCGACTACGACCGCGAGAAGCTGCAGGAGCGTTTGGCCAAGCTGGCCGGTGGCGTTGCTGTCATCAAGGCCGGTGCGGCTACCGAGGTGGAACTCAAGGAGCGCAAGCACCGCATTGAGGACGCCATCCGTAACGCCAAGGCTGCCGTTGAAGAGGGCATCGTCCCCGGCGGTGGTGTGGCACTGATCCAGGCCGGCGCGAAGGCGTTTGCCAAGCTCAAGCTCACGGGTGACGAGGCTACGGGCGCCAACATCGTGCGCGTTGCCATCGAAGCTCCGCTGCGTCAGATTGCCATCAACGCGGGTCTCGAGCCCGGTGTGGTTGTTGACAAGGTGCGCAGCCTGCCCGACGGTCACGGTCTCAACGCCGCTACCGACGAGTACGGTGACCTGGTTGCCCAGGGCATCATTGACCCGGCTAAGGTAACGCGCTCTGCCCTGCAGAACGCCGCATCGATCGCCGGCCTGTTCCTCACCACCGAGGCCGTTGTTGCCGAGAAGCCCGAGAAGGCAGCTCCCAACATGCCCGACCCCGGTGCCGGAATGGACTTCTAAGTCTGACCACGAACGAAGGGCTCCCCGGTTGGGGAGCCCTTCGTCGTTGGTGCGCGTGGACTACTGGAACATGCGCACGTGTGCTAGTTCCATCTCGGCATACTGCCGGCTGGCCAGCGCCAGCGCGTCGTTGAGTGCGGTGAGGTCTGCCTCGAGGCGTGTCTGTGTTTGGCGCCAGCGACTGACCACGCCTTGAAATGCGGTGGCTGCCGGCCCCGTCCACGACCCCTGAAGGCCGGTCAGGCTGCTGTGAAGAGCGGCAATCTCCGACTGGATGCGGGCGATCTGTCCGCGTGCGGTGGCTGCGGTGCCGCTCACGGCGGAGCTGTCGATGTGAAACGTTGTCATGGGTGACTCCTCTCACTCCCGAGCGTGACACCCACAGGGGTGCGGTTTCGCGCTGCGTGAGAGAAGTGTGGAAAAGCCGCTTAGAGGCTAAAGGTCTCGGGCAAGTCGGTCGGACCGCTCACGGGCAGGCTCACGCGGAAAGTGGCTCCGCCGCCGGGAGTTTCGTCAACCGCAATAGTTCCCGCGTGTGCGGAAACAATTGAGGCCACGATGGCGAGGCCCAGACCCGAACCGCCCGTCTCGCGTGCCCGCGATGAGTCCGCGCGCCAGAAGCGCTCAAAGATCTTCTCGCGCACCTGAGGGGGGATACCTTCTCCGTGGTCGATGACCTCGATGACGGCCATCCCGGTGTCGTCACTACCCACCGCAATCTGCAGCGGGCTCCCCGGAGTGGTGAAGCGCAGCGCATTACCCATGAGGTTGGTGATGACCTGACGAATCTTGTTCTCTTCGGCGCGGATGATGGTGACCGCGGGTGCCTCAGCTGAGCCAACCGCGTGAACGGTGACTTCGCGCTCCGGATCGAAGGCGCGGGCATCCAGTGCAGCGTCTGCGGCGAGGTTAGCCAGATCCACGTCGGTGAGTTCGAGGGGACGCGCTTCGTCGAGTCGCGCGAGTGCCAGCAAATCGTCAACCAGGATGCCCATGCGGATCGCTTCGCGCTCGATGCGATCCATGGCTTGAGCCACATCTTTTTTCGTCTTGAGCGCCCCCATGCGATACAGCTCGGCGTACCCGCGCACCGACACGAGCGGGGTGCGCAGTTCGTGAGAAGCGTCGCCCACGAATCGTCGCATCTGATCGATTGTGCGTGCGCGATCGGCGAACGCGCGGTCGATGCGCCCCAGCATGGTGTTCAGCGCGCGCGTGACGCGGCCCACCTCTGTATTGGGGGTCGACCACGGCAGTCGTTGGCTAAAGTCGCCGTCGGCAATCGCCGCGGCCGTCTTCTCCACGCGCCGCAGGGGACTGAAGGTGGTGGTCACGAGAAGCCGGGTGAGCAAAGCGCCGATGATGACCACGCCGATACCGAAGCCGAGGAAGATCGACAGGTAGGTGGCCATGAGCCTGTCGACACTCGTGGTGGCGAGCGCCACGACGACGGTGCCAAAAGTCTCTGCTGTGGTGCTGGCAAACTGCACGGGCACGGCAACCGCGTGGTACTTAATTCTTGAGTCTCGACTGGTTACTTCGAAGACCGATCCGGCGAGTTCTTGGGTCTTGGTCAGTGTGAGGCTGGCCGGCACCACGGGACGCACGTTCAGGCTCTTGTCGAGCCAGTTCTCTTCGAGGCGGCTGCCGGAAGCATCCAGCACCACGTAGTAGTACTCGTTGGGTGCCTGAGAGAGCCCACTCGAATCTTTGCTGGCGTTGACGACGCGGGAGATGTCCGCACTCATGGCCTGGATCTGAGCATCGAGCTGCCCAATCAGGGCGGGCTTGAGCATCGTCATGGTGCCCACACCCGTGACCAAAAGTCCGAGCGTGAGCAACAGCGTTGTCACTCCCGTGATCTTGGTGCGCAACGAAACTTCGTTCCACCGATCCGGAAGTGACAATGCCATAGCCCTCATTGTGTCAGGACGTGCCTGAGTATTGCCTCTTGTGCTTAGGACGCTTTAGCGATTTTGAGCATGTAGCCAAAGCCGCGCTTCGTCTGAATCAGCGGTTCCGAGGCGACGGGGTCGATCTTGCGACGGAGGTACGAGATGTAGGACTCCACAATTCCGGCATCGCCGTTGAAGTCGTACTCCCACACGTGGTCAAGGATCTGCGCCTTGCTCAGCACCCGGTTGGGGTTGAGCATCATGTAGCGCAGCAGCTTGAACTCGGTGGGGCTGAGCTCGAGCACGTGGTCGCCCACGCGCACCTCGTGCGTGTCTTGGTCCATCGAGATTTCACCGGCGCGAATGAGGATCTCGTCCTCTTCCTGCATCGTGCGACGCAGAATCGCCTTGATGCGAGCCACGATTTCGTCGAGGCTGAACGGCTTGGTGACATAATCGTCGCCACCAACGGTGAGACCCATGATTTTGTCCTGGGTGTCGTCCTTGGCGGTGAGGAACAGGATGGGGGCGGTGTATCCCGATGTGCGCAAACGCTTGGTCACGCTAAACCCGTTCATGTCGGGCAGCATCACGTCGAGAACAATCAGATCGGGCTCTTCGGCGAGCACGGCAGAAATTGCTGCCGCACCGTTGCCGACGGCCCGAACGGCGAAACCGGCAAAGCGAAGGCTGGTGGTCAGCAGGTCGCGAATGTTCGGTTCATCATCAACTACGAGAATCTTTGGTCCAGTCATGGGAACAGTATCTTGATGTTTCCTGAATGCTACCTGAACGTTTCCAAATTTCTACTGACTACAGGCTGGACGCATCCACGATGTCGTAGGTGTACCCCTGCTCGGCCAAGAAACGCTGCCTGTTCTGCGCGTAATCCTGGTCGACCGTGTCCCGGGCGACCAAGGTATAGAAGGTGGCCGAACGGCCATCCTGCTTGGGTCGGAGCAAACGACCGAGGCGCTGCGCCTCCTCCTGCCGCGAGCCAAAGGCACCGCTCACCTGAATGGCCACGCTGGCTTCCGGCAGGTCGATAGAGAAGTTGGCCACCTTGCTCACCACGAGCACGCGGATCTCGCCCACGCGGAAAGCCTGGAACAGGCGCTCGCGCTCATCGATGGACGTCGCTCCCGTGATCTCGGGCACGCCCAGGGCATCGCCCAGTTCGGCAAGCTGATAGAGGTATTGGCCGATGACCAGGATGCGGTCATCGGGGTGCTTGTCGATGAGCTTGCGCACGACGGCAAGTTTGGTGGGGCTGGTCGCAGCGAGCCGATACCGATCCTTGTCGGTCGAGGCCGCATAGGAGAGGCGCTCATCACTCTCGAGGTCGATGCGAATCTCCACGCACACCGCGGGCGAGATGAAACCCTCGGCCTCGATCTCTTTCCAGGGGGCGTCGAACCGCTTAGGGCCGATGAGACTGAACACGTCTGATTCACGGCCGTCCTCACGAATGAGTGTGGCCGTGAGACCCAATCGACGACGGGCCTGCAGTTCGGCGGTCAGCTTGAACACGGGAGCCGGCAGCAGGTGCACCTCGTCGTAGATGACGAGTCCCCAATCGAGCGCGTCGAGCAGCTCGAGGTGCGCGAACTCGCCCTTTCGTTTGGCAGTAAGGATTTGGTAGGTGGCGATGGTGACGGCCTTGATCTCCTTGATCGAGCCCGAGTACTCGCCCACGTCATCGGCGGTCAGGTTGGTGCGCTTGAGGATCTCGTCGCGCCACTGGCGGGCCGACACCGTGTTCGTGACCAAAATGAGGGTGTCTGTCTTGGCCTTTGCCATGGTGCCCACGCCCACGAGCGTCTTGCCCGCTCCACAGGGCAGCACGACGACTCCCGATCCACCGCCGAGAAAGTGGTCGACGGCGTTCTCTTGGTAGTGCCGCAGCTTCCAGCCGTCCGTGACCAGGCTGATGTCTTTGTGGGCACCGGGACGAAAGCCCGCGTTGTCTTCGGCGGGCCAGCCGAGGTTGACGAGTTCCTGCTTGAGCGTTCCGCGAGCCCACGCCGCAATCTCAAAGCTGCCGTCGGGTCGCTGATCGACGAGCAGGTCGCGCACCTTGGCGGCTTTGGTCACTTCGGTGAGAATCGAGGGATTGTCACCCCGGAGCACGAGGACATCGCCGTCGCGCTCGATGGACAGCCGGCCGAACCGGTTCATGGTGTCGACGATGTCGGTGCTCACGCCGGTCGGCACGGGAAACTTAGCGTTTCGCTCAAGCGTGCCCAAGACCTCGTCAGCGGTGTGTCCCGCGGCGCGCGCGTTCCACAGTCCGAGTCGCGTAATGCGATACGTGTGGATGTGCTCGGGCGCGCGCTCCAACTCGGCAAAAACGGCGAGCTCGTGGCGCACCGACGTTGCATCGGGGTGCGCGACCTCCAGCAAAACAGTGCGATCGCTCTGAACGATCAGGGGTCCATCGGGCATAAGTACTAACGCTACCCTGCCGCGCTGACAGCGCTGACAGCGGTGATGGCCGAGAGGGGTAGCGTGCGCTCCACGGCCCCGCGCAGGTCTCGGCCGCGCAGCCGACCGTTGGCCAGGGCCGTCACTTCCAGCTCAAACTCGCGCTCCCCATCGGGCATCTGCACGGTCACCGTGACGCGCTCCTTGTTGCGGATGGCGAGGTCGAGCTGTCGCTTGAGCCACGACGCATCCATGGGGATGTCTTCGTCGCGTTCTCGAAGACGACTCACCAGAGCATGCAGAGCGGCGTCCGGTGCGTCGCCCGTCTGGGCTTCCACGAATACGGGTGCGTCGACCGAGATGGCCGGGTAGCCGGCCTGCACCAAAATGTTCACAACCGACTGAGGTTCGACTGCGGTGCCGAACGTGCGTTCGCCAGCAGGCGTGAGTTGCAGGTTGCGCACACTGTTGTCGACGGCGAGAACCGCGGCCAGTTCATCCGTCGCGGCCTCAATCGACGTGCGTCCCTCAACGCGCGAGACGCGCACGCTGCCATGCTTGGCCGCCAAATCGTTGATCAGATACACCAGATTCTGGGGAAGTTCGGTGAGGGAGTGATCGGTGAGGAAGGTCAGGAGAGAAGCGCCGTCGGCGCCCACGGCCAGCGCACGAGACACACTGTCGGCGCTCACCCGGAACGTGCTGGCCATGCCGCGCGACTCAACGTGCGACAGGGCGCGCAGTTGTGCCGACGTTTTCGCACTCAGCGGGCCGGGCGCGATGATCGACAGGTCGTGTTGAACGATGAACGACGCGGTTTCTGCCGGCGCATGGTCGGAGACGAAAGCGCGCAGAGCCGTATCGTCGAGAGCGAGGGCTGAGAGGGCCGCCGGGCTCACGAGAGAACCCCGCACCAAGCCGAGCGTGTGTGCGATGACGAGCGCTTCGGTGAGCGACGGCATAATCCAGGCATTGCTGACGACGAGCTCGCGACCGGTCGCTTGCTCCAGCTGAGCGTTTGTCCACGGGGTTATGGCCAACAGGCGGCGCCCGGCCGCAGGAATGCGGTCGCGCCAAGCAGCGACGAGCCACAGCCAGCGGTCCGTAGTGGACATGCCCGACCAGAGCTCAAACTCGGCGGAGCCAATAACGACTGCGCCCGTCCGCAGGCTCGCGAGCGGGGTACTCACGGCCCACGTCACCAGTTCGTGAAGGTCACGATCCGAGCGAGGCATGACCGCGTCGAGATGTGCGGCGGAAGCCTTAGCCAGCGTGCCCGCGCCATTGACACGCGCAGGGACGTTGTTCAGCGCGGCCAAGAGGTCATCGAGCAGGGTTGTGGCGATGAGGCCCTCGTGTAGCGCTGTGACGGCATCCGCCTCGGCGGCCATGTCGGGAGCCAGCGGAAAATCAGAGGGGTCTGTCCTCGCAACCGATTCGGCGGTTGCCCGCGAGACCCAGTGCGCCGCGCGAGTCCGCACCTCGTCAAAGATGTTGGTGTCGTCGCCCAGAAGGAGTGCGTCGCACTCGGCCAACAGAACCGGGTCAGAGTTGCCCGCCGCGACAGCGGTGAGATGGTCCTTGCTCAGGCGCGCCAGACCGCTGTCGATACTGGCGGGGGTCAGGAGTGCCTCGGCGAGATCGAAGAGGTCTCGCACGCCAACGGTTTTGGGCGCACGAATCGCCAGGGCGCTCACGAGGGCGTCGGTGTCGTGCAGCGCGAGTCGGTTGACGAGCGGGAGTGCCGAGCTCACTTGGTGCGCGGTGTTGATTTGCGGCGACGCGACCAGTTGATGCCGATGAGTACCACCAGCAGGATGAACCCGATGGGCAGAGCGATGAGGGGAAGGGCAGCGACCGTGGGCCAGATGCCTGCTGTGAAATCGGCGCCCTTCATGCCGCTTGCTGAGGCAATCAGGGTTGCCGCGAAGCAGACAATTGCGAGTGCGATGATCGCAGCAACCATGGCGGCGAGCACGCGTTCAACGCGGGAGTTTTCGGGAGTGGGTGTAGTGGCCATCCTTCAAGAATAGGGCGGGAGTATTTCGTGCCGGTAAACTAACGAAGTCGAGATACGGGAGTTTCAGATGCCAACGGGCAAAGTTAAGTTTTACGACGAGGACAAAGGCTTCGGCTTTATTGCCTCGGATGAGGGTGGCGAGGTCTTCTTGCACGCCTCGGCCGTCCCCGAAGGCGCCCGCATCGCGAAGGGAACCCGCCTCGAATTCGGTCTCGCCGATGGCAAGCGTGGACCGCAGGCCCTCTCGGTTCGTGTTCTCGAAACGCCCACCGTGTCGCGCACCAACCGCAAGCCTGCTGACGACATGGCGATCATTGTCGAAGACCTCGTCAAACTTCTCGACGGTATTGGCTCGAAGTTGAAGAACGGCCACTACCCCGACGCTGCGCACGGCAAGAAGGTTGCCGCCATGCTGCGACGCGTTGCTGAAGAACTCGATGCCTAGTTCGCCTCCGTCGCCCGTGGCAACCGACGCGCAGCGCGCACTGGCCCTTTCTGCGCTCGCCGATTTTGCCCCCATGGACGCCGTCGGACCACTCGTGGCCACGCACACGGAGCCCGACGGCATTACCGTTCTGCAGTTCACGTGTGGCCTCCCCGGATACCCAGGCTGGTTGTGGACGGTGGCACTCGCCAACATCGACGACGATGCCCCCACGGTTGTTGAAGCCCAACTTATGCCGGACGATGGTGCGCTCGTTGCGCCCGAGTGGGTGCCGTGGTCGGTGCGTCTCACTGAATATCTCGAGGCCCAGCGCAAGGCCGTCGAAGAAGGCACCCTCAGCGAAGCCGAGGTTCTCGAGGTTGTTGAAGACGACGACCTCGCGGCCGGCGACGAAGACCTCGTCCCCATCGACG
>CANFVD010000020.1 GCA_947450345.1 Actinomycetota bacterium | reverse complement strand
CTCGTCGTGGATGCGGCGCAAGAGATTGACCAGATTGCCCTCGTCATCCGCGACCGTGTCGGCGCCCTCCTATAACCTCAATACCGTGAGCACACAGGGGTTGAGCAGGTGAACGTCTGGCAGCAGCTCGTCGGCCAGCCCGACGCCATTGCCACCTTCGAGGCCGCTGCTCGCGCGGCTCACGCGGTGAGTTCCGGCGGTGAATCCGCTGATGCCTCGGGTGTGATGACCCACGCGTGGCTGATCACGGGCCCTCCCGGTTCGGGCCGCTCAAACTTGGCCTATGCCTTTGCGGCCGCGTTGCTCTGTCCGCAGGGCGGATGCGGCGAGTGCGCCGACTGCCGCAATGTGGTGGCGCGAACCCACCCCGATCTCTCGTATCTGGCTACCGAGCGCGTGATCATCTCCATCGATGAGGTGCGCGAATTCGTGGTGGCGTCGCAGTACTCGCCCTCGTCATCTGACTATCGCGTTGTGGTGATCGAGGATGCCGACCGCATGGCCGAGCGCACCTCCAACGTGCTTCTCAAGGCGCTCGAAGAGCCGCCGGCGCGCACGGTGTGGATTTTGTGTGCACCGAGTGAGGCAGACCTCATTCCCACGATTCGTTCGCGCGTGCGGTCGGTGCGCCTCACGGTTCCACCCGTCGAGCTTGTTGCCCAGCTCCTGCAGGAGCGTGACGGCGTGGATGCGGTGACGGCCGAGCGTTCGGCTCGCCTCGCGCAGAACCACATAGGCATGGCGCGGCGCCTGGCCACGAACGCCGACGCTGCTGCTCGCCGCGAGGAGACCGTGCGCTTGGTGCTGGGAATGACCGGACTCACCGATGCCGTCTCGACAGCAGCACGTCTGCACGCGATTGCCGCGGATGATGCCAAGGCCGTGACCGACGAACAGGACGCGGATGAACTTGAGCAGACGCGACGCGCCATGGGCATCACCGAGGGTGACGTTATCCCGCCCACACTGCGGTCCCAATTTCGAACGCTTGAAGAGCAGCAGAAGCGCCGGGCAACACGCAGCCTGCGCGATGGCCTGGACCGCATTCTGGTCGACCTCATGTCGGTTTACCGCGATGTGTTGCGCCTTCAACTGGGCGTTGCCGAGGGGCTCACCAATCTCGAGTTCGACTCCGAGCTACGACATCGCGCACAGTCGACAACGCCAGCCGAGACGCTCGCAGCACTCGATGCTGTGGCGCAGGCTCGAACGCGCATCGCGTCCAACGTGGCGCCCGTCCTCACTCTCGAAGCGATGCTCATTGCATCCGTGCTGCCCGAGGCGGCTTAGGGACCCCATGCCCGTGCCGTTTCCGCTGGCCGGGTGGTTCTGGGTTCGCGCAGGGTTGTCAGCAAGAATGTGGGCATGAACGTTTCATACTTTCGTCGCGTGATGCGTGCGATTTCTCTCTCGGCAGTTCTTCTCGTCACCTCGGTAACTGCCGTTCTCCTGGGAGCCACGGCCGCTCACGCCCACGCTGACGTGGTGAGCACGGTTCCGGTTCAGGACACACAGGTCGCCGCACCGGCGGAGATCTCGGTGGGCTTCAGCGAAGAGATTGTCCTCGAGTACTCGTCACTCCTGCTTTTTGATGGCGCGGGAAACGCGATGCCACAGGATGCCGCGACCCTCGATGCCTCGGGTACTGTGCTGGCTACGGCGATTCCCGAAACACTCGCGCCGGGCATGTATCGCGTCGTGTGGCACAACCTGTCCGTTGACGGACACGAAGAAGACGGCGAGTTCCTCTTTGAGGTGGTCGACAATCTCGGTCCCGACAACTCCGAAACGGCGACTCCCGAACCCGCCGTCATCTCGGAGCCAGAGATGACGATCGATGCTCGGGCCTACCAGTCGACAGCGGGCGAGGGGCCAACGGATAGTGGACTGATGACGGTGCAGATCGTCGGCTGGTCGGCACTCGGCGCAGGTGTCGTCGCGGGAGTCGTTGCTCTGGTCCTCGTTTTCGTGCGACGCCGTCGCGTCGGCTAGGATTTCATTCGGTTCGCTTCGCGAGCCCTGCCGCCTTAGCTCAGTTGGTAGAGCGATTCACTCGTAATGAATAGGTCACCAGTTCGATTCTGGTAGGCGGCCCCATTCTCGGAATATTCGCACGTACTTACCGTTGTCGTGGTCAGTCATTCACCATCGTCCTGCAACCCCGAAGGAAACCCATGTCGCGCGTCGCTGAGACCAGTGCCCCCATTCATCCCGTGCTCGCAGAGCGCTGGAGCCCTCGTTCGTTTGACCCCACGAAGTCCCTCACCATGGCCGACCTGACGCCTGCGTTTGAGGCGGCCCGCTGGGCCCCCTCAGCCAACAACGCTCAAGAGTGGCGATTTCTTGTGGGATTTCGTGGCGACGCAACATTCGCCGCCATGACGGAGCGCCTGTCGGGATGGAACGCGTCGTGGGCGCCCACGGCCGGGGCCATCGTGATTGGCATGTACGAGGAAGATCCCGAGAACCGGGCGAGTGAATACGCCCCCTACGACTTGGGCCAGGCCATGGCTCACTTCTCGGTGCAGGCTCACGCCGACGGACTTTATGTACACCAAGCTGCCGGGTTTGACCGCGACGCGGTGGCCGAGTACTTCAACGTCCCCGCCACCTGGCGAGTTTTCGTTGCGGCCGCGGTCGGTCACCTTGGCGCCCCCGAGCTGCTCAACGAGACGCTGCTGGCGCGCGAGACGGCACCCCGAGTCCGTCGTCCCCTTGACGAGACCGTATTTACCGGACCGTTCGCCTCGGCCTAGCCACGAATGTTGTGTGGTCCGCACTGCGGAGAGCGGAAGTCATCGTGCGTAAACTGTTCTCATGAATAACCGCATATTGCGCTCCGGAGGCGCATTTCTCGCCACTCTGGCATGGGGGTCGCTCATGGTCGCGGGTTTTTCGTTCCCCGCGGAGGCCGCTACGTGTGGCTCGGGACAGATTTCCAACGGTGGCTTTGAGAGTCCCGTGATGTCGACGCTTGTTGAGTCTGATATTCAATTTGACCCCACGAGCACCTACTTCCCTGGCGGTTGGTACGAGTGGAACGGCGGTCCCACGGGATGGGCCGTGATTGCCTCGTTGCCCGGCGCAACTACTACCGCAGCACAATCGCTCGTGTGGAGGGCCACCGAGGGGGGCGTTGAAGTTCAGGATCAGGTCGCCGCAAATTCAGGCGCTCAATACGCTGAAATTACGGGGTTGGACGTGACAAACACGCTCTATCAGACGGTGGAAACTGTTCCCGGAACGGTCATGGCGTGGACACTTGCCCATCGATCGGCGAGTGGCACCGATGTGATGTCGGTGCGCATCGGCCCTGATCTTGCGAACGTGACGGATCAAGTTGCGACCGATTCTTTGGGTGCAACATCCAGTCAGATCTCGGATACCGAAACCTGGCAAACGTGGACTGGCTCCTACACGGTTCCCGAGGGTCAAACCTCCACCGTGTTCGGATTTCACGGTGTTTCGTCGGGGTCGGGAAATCCCACCATCGGAAACTACATTGATGACATTGGCTTTGTGTGCGACCAAGCCGCATCCGATGCTTCCGGGGGTGCCTCCGACACGGGTACAACAGATTCCGGTCTGGCCATGACGGGCTGGGGAGTTTCTGGGCTCATTGCTCTCTTCGTCGTCGGTGTCGTGCTTTTTGCATTCGGAACAGGGACTTTTGGCGCCAAGACTCGTCTTCGCGGAGTGGCCGTGGACCTCAAAGTAAATGAACACATTGCCGCGATAAACAAGACATTGGCGCGAAGTGATACCCGTAATCGGGTTCACCGTCGCCGCCACAACTTCTAGCGACAAGGGCCTTCGGCCCGGGTGCAATAGGCTCTCGAAAGTGACTTTTGTCACCGAAATTTTTTCTGTTGAGTCTCGACCGAGGCTCCATGAGATTGCTGATTCTGAGGAGAAACCATGAAAGAGCAAAAGAAAGACTGGTCCCCGCGCCTCTGGTTGCGCATTTTGCTGCCGACGGTGCTGGTGATCATCTGGGTGGCACTCGCCGGACTCGGCGGCCCCACCTTCGGAAAGATTTCTGAGGTTTCCACCAACGACCAAGCAGGTTTCTTGCCGGCAAGTGCCCAGAGCACCGAGGTCAACACCATCGCCGAGAACTTCCGCGACTCGGAGTACATCCCGGCCATCGTGGTGATTGTCTCCGACAGCGGAACCATCGCCTCCGATGAGATGGCGACCTTCGACGAGCTGGCAACAGCCATGCAGGAATCTCCCGGTGTGGCTCCCCCCACAGACCCGCAGCCGACCAGCGTTATCGGACCCATCCCCTCTGAGGATGGCGCCGCACTCGAATACATCGTGCCGTTCGCTGCCACAGGCGCCGAGGGTCTCGCTGACATCACCGAACTGCGGACGCTCGTCAAAGACACCGTCCCCGCGGGATACACGGCCTACGTAGCCGGTCCGGCGGGTCTGCTGGCCGACTTTGTCAACGGATTCGGCGGCATCGACGGCATCCTGCTGTTGGTTGCGCTCGGCGCGGTATTCCTCATCTTGCTGATCGTCTATCGATCTCTCCTGCTGCCCGTGCTCGTCTTGCTTACCGCGGTCTTTGCGCTGTCAGCATCGATTTTGGGCATTTACTGGTTGGCCTACAACGACATCATCAAGGTTTCGGGCCAGAGTCAGGGCATCCTGTCGATTCTTGTTATCGGTGCGGCAACCGACTACGCCCTGTTGATGGTGTCGCGATTCCGTGAGGCGCTGTTCGAAGTGCAGTCCAAGTGGGCGGCCATCGGTCGCGCATTCCGCGGCTCGTTTGAGGCCATCGCCGCTTCGGCCGCGACCGTCATCCTGGCGCTTCTGTGCTTGCTGTTTAGCGACCTCAACTCCAACAAGGCACTGGGTCCCATCGCGGCATTCGGTATTGGCTTCGCTTTCCTGTCGGCGGTCTCTTTCCTGCCCGCCGTTCTGGTGATCTTTGGCCGCGCGTCGTTCTGGCCCTTCATGCCCAAGGTGGGCAAGAGGAAGGTTGAGGCCGCGACGGCCGAGAAGATTGCCGGTCTCGAGGGCATCCGCGGCCTGTGGCGTCGGGTGGGAACACTCGTTGCCAAGCGTCCTCGCACCACGTGGATTGTCACGCTCGTCGTGCTTCTTGCCGCGTGTGCAGCCCTTCCGGGCTTGAAGGCCAGCGGACTTCCGCAAACGGATTTCCTGTTGGGCAACAACATTGAATCGGTGGATGGCCAGAAGGTGCTCGGCGAGCACTTTGATGCCGGCTCCGGTTCTCCCGTTGTGATCATTGCGCAAGAGGCCGACTACACCAAGGTCATGGCGGCAACGCTTGACAATCCGGGTATCTCTGAAGTGTCAGTGCAGCAGGACCAGGAAGCCGTAGCTGCTGCTATTGCCGAGGCCCTTGCTGCTCAAGCCGCCACCACCGGCGGAGCCGCCTTTGGCGCGATGCCGGATGCCGCTGCGGGCGGTCAGTCGGGACCCCCAGTGACCCCCGACATTGCCCCGATTCCCAAGGTGGTCGATGGTCAGGTGCTGATTAACGCAACATTGACGTACCAGCCCGACTCGGCAGACGCCGAGAAGGTCGTCAAGGAATTGCGCGTCTCACTGGCTGAGGTAGATCCCACCGTGCTGGTGGGTGGCGAGACCGCGATTGCCCTCGACACGAACGAGACCGCTCAGGCTGACCTGACGAAGATCATCCCGATCGTGCTTGCGGTGATCTTCATCATCCTCATGTTGCTGTTGCGGTCGATTGTTGCCCCGCTGCTGCTGATCTTCTCGGTCGTGGTGAGCTTCGGCGCAACGCTGGGTGTCTCGGCACTGGTGTTCAACAACCTGTTCAACTTCCCGGGTGCCGATGCGAGCGTGCCGCTCTTTGGTTTCGTCTTCCTCGTGGCACTAGGTGTTGATTACAACATCTTCTTGATGACCCGTGTGCGCGAAGAGAGCCTGAAGATCGGAACGCGACCGGGCATCCTGCGCGGTCTCGCTGTCACCGGAGGTGTGATCACCTCGGCCGGTGTGATTCTGGCGGCCACCTTCGCGGCCCTCGGGGTGATTCCGATTCTGTTCCTCGTGCAGCTCGCCTTCATCGTGGCGTTCGGCGTGATCCTGGACACGATTCTGGTGCGCACCCTGCTCGTCCCTGCCATGGCCTACGACATTGGTCGCAAGATCTGGTGGCCGAGCAAGTTGGGCAACGGCAAGCCGTAGTTTGTGAATCGATGCTGGGGGTGACCGCGTGCGGTCGCCCCCAGTTTTCTTTGCGACGTTAGTCTGACGCTGTGATTAACGGAGACGTGTCCTTCTGGTGGCAGCAGCAGGGGTTTCCTGCCTCGAGACCCGCGTTGCCCGGAGACCGGGATGCCGACGTCTGCATTGTCGGCGCCGGTTACACGGGCCTGTGGACCGCGTACTACCTGAAGAAGGCCGACCCTCGACTCAACGTCGTCATTGTTGAGCAGCGGTTTGCCGGCTATGGCGCCTCGGGACGGAACGGCGGATGGCTCACCAACTCGGTCACCGGGGGCCGCGAGCAGTACGTGCCAAAGTGGGGCCGTGACGCTGCCGGCCGCATGCAATCGGCACTGAACGACACGGTCGACGAGGTTATTCGCGTGGCCGCCGCCGAAAAAATCGACGCGAGCATCGTGAAGGGCGGCGAATTTACCGTCGCCCAGAATCGTGCTCAGCAGGGTCGCCTCGAGGCGTGGGCCCGGGACGAAGCAACGTGGTCGATGACCGACACGGTGCTGCTCTCGGCCGGCGAGTCGCGAGACCGCATTGCGCTCGAGCCGACAACGGGATCGCTGTGGCATCCGCACGCCGCCCGCATCAACGCGGCGCAACTCGTTGCCGGCCTCGCAACGACAGTGGAGCGCCTCGGCGTCACGATTTATGAGGAGACCTCGGCGAGCACCCTCGAAGCCGGACGCGTCACCACGAATCGGGGAGTGGTTCGTGCTCCAGTCGTGGTGCGGGCCACGGAGGGTTTCACGTCAAACATTCGCGGGCTGCACCGCGCCTGGTTGCCCATGAACTCGTCGCAGGTCGTCACCGATCCGTTGCCCGCATCCTTCTGGGAGAGCATCGGTTGGGCGGGTCGTGAGCTCGTGAGCGACATGGCGCACAGCTACTTTTACGCGCAGCGCACGGCCGACGACCGCATCGCCATTGGTGGCCGGGGAGTGCCTTATCGGTTTGCCTCGCGCATCGACACCGATGGCGATACCGACACGCGCACTGTCGCCGCCCTGCGCGAGCTCCTGCACCGACTCCTGCCGGCAACCCGCGACGTTCCGCTCGCCCACGCGTGGTCGGGAGTGCTGGGTGTGCCGCGCGACTGGTCGGCAACCGTGGGATTTGATCAGGCCACCGGCATGGGCTGGGCGGGCGGTTACGTGGGAACCGGGGTGACGGCAACGAACCTCGCCGGGCGTACGCTCGCGGACCTCATCACGGGCAACGCAACGGATGTGACGACCCTGCCGTGGGTCAACCACCGCGTGCGCAACTGGGAGATCGAGCCACTGCGGTGGCTTGCCGTGCGTGCGCTCTACACGGCCTACGGATGGGCCGACGCGGCAGAGTTTCGTGGTCGGGCAACCACGTCACCGTTGGCGCGCATCGCCGATGCGGTGTCGGGTCGGGCGCACTAGCGGGTTTCGATAAGGCGACGATGTCGCCTACTCAACCTGCGGGACGCAGGCTACGGCGCGAAGTGCTGCTCCGGCTCGACGTCAATCACCAGTGTGTGCGGCTCAGTGCGCGAGGCGAGCGTGGGCACAATTTCCTCGAGCGTGCGGCGCATGGTCGCGTAGTCCGAGAGGCGCGTGGCCGGAACCCCGAGTGACAGCGAGAGCTCGACAAAGTCGATTTCGTCGAAGGGCGGCCACGCCGGCTCGGCTGACCCCGACTTTTCGGAGAGGCGATCCATCACGGCATAGCGACCGTTGTTCAAGATGATGAACAGCGCGCCCACCTGATAGTGGCGGGCGCTCCACAGCCCCTGGATGGAGTACATCGACGACCCATCGCCCAGGATGGCAACCGTGGGTCGGTCCGGTACTCCCATGCGCAGGCCAATTGCTGCGGGGAGTCCGAAACCGAGTCCGCCCATGGCGGCGCTGACAAAGCCCAGCGGTTGGCGTGCGGGGAGAAGGTCGTGCATGTCGGGACGGCTCGACGGCGTCTCTTCAACTACGACGGCATTGGCCGGCAGGAGCTCGGCCAGCGTGGACATGACGTGCGACGCACGAAGCGGTTCGTCGCCGGACGGCGCTGGGGGCGGGGTGCGACGAGGAGGAACAACCGTGCGGGCCGTGGGGACGGACCGCACGGTGTCGGCGACCTCAGCAACGGTGGCCGGGATGTCGCCAATCACGGAAAGTGTGGCGGCCGACCGGAGGGCTTCGTCGGAGTCGTTCGTGACCACAATCACTGCGGTGCCGGGGGTCAGCATCAGCCCCGGTTCGTAGTTGTACTGCCGAAACACGGGAGCACCCACGGCCAGGACGGTGTCGAAGCCGGCCAGTTGTGTGCGCAATACCGAACGCGCGGCCGAGAGGAATCCGGCAAACAAAGGGTGATCCTGCGGGAAGCCGGCTTGCCCGGCGAACGACTCTTGATACACCGGAGTCTGCGTGCGCTCGGCCAGCCGCACGAGAGCGGCCCAGCCCTCGACCGTGCAGTTTGCCGCTCCGGCAATAATCACCGGGTTCTTGGCGGCATCAAGGTGCTGCACGATGGTGGCAATGGTGGCGGCGCTCGGGTCTCCCGACATCACCGAATCCGAGGGAGCGGGGAAGACACGCTCCTCGGCAAATTCCGCCAGCCAGTCGTCCATGGGCACGACCACAATGGCCGGACCGCGTCGGGTGGTGGCCTCGTGATACGCACGTGCGACGGCTGAGGGAACGTCGAGGGGAGTCACAGGTTCGTTGAACCACACGGGGTATTCACCCACCAAACCGCGGAGTCGTCCAGCCAAGAAAGGCTCGGTGGCGAGGTGGCGACGATCCTGTTGTCCCACCACGATGACGAGTGGTGCGCGGTTTACGCGGGCGGTGGCGATGGCGCCCACGGCGTTACCCAGACCCGCCGTGGTGTGCACGACAACCATGGCAGCCTTGTTGCGAGCAAGGGCGTAGCCGGTAGCCATACCGACTACGGAACCCTCGTGCAGGGCCAGCGTGAAATCGATGTCGCTCGGCAGGTTGGCCAGAAGAGAGATTTCGGTCGAACCCGGGTTGGCAAAAACTGTCGTCAGGTCGTACTGGCGCAGCACGTCAAAGAAGGCGTCGCGAACGGTGCGTGGAGCGGAGGAAGTCATCGGTGTCCTTCTCTGAGGAGAGTGCGAAAGCCGCGTCGCACCACTGTCGATGCTACCGCCGTGCTCGGGAGATAAACAGGGCTGAGAGCCGTCATCGCGCGATGTCACACGGGCACGCAAGCGCCTGCGCACATCGTCAATTGACGGCGTAGTGTGCGGGCGTAGACTCTTTGGATATCGCCTCAGATAAACGGGGCGATGAACATGTTCCAGCGAGTCTCGAGGAGGAGACATGGCACTGCTCGATCCGAAGATTTGGACCGACAAGATTTACATCAACGGCTGGGTTGCCGGCGGTGGCGGTACGCGCGACGTGGTGTCGCCCTCTACCGGCGAGAAGCTTGGCTCCATTGGCATGGCAAGTGTGGCGGACGCCAACAAGGCCGTTGCAGAAGCCGCCAAGGCTCAGGTTGGCTGGGCAGCAACTCCCCCAGAGCAGCGCGCTGCGATTATGCGCAAGGCCGGAGAACTTTTTGGCACCCACGCTGCGGAAATCTCCGAATGGCTCGTCAAGGAAGCGGGATCGATTCCCCCCAAGGCCGGCCTTGAGATTCACGTTGCCGAGGGTGAGTGCTTCGAGGCAAGCGCACTCCCGAGCCACCCCATGGGTAGTGTTCTGCCGTCGAACGACCCGCACTGGAGCTTCATGCGTCGCCGTCCGGCCGGAGTTGTCACGGTTATTGCACCGTTCAACTTCCCGCTGATTCTGTCGATTCGCTCGATCGCTCCGGCCATTGCCTTGGGCAACGCGGTGATCTTCAAGCCAGACCCTCGCACCGCCGTCGGTGCGGGCGCCGCCATCATCCGCATCTTCGAAGAGGCCGGTCTTCCCCCGGGCGTCTTCCAGCTGGTGAACGGTGGTGCAGATGTGGGCGAGGCCGTTGTCGTCGCCCCCGAGGTTCGCATCGTTTCCTTCACGGGTTCGACGCTGGCTGGTCGCAAGGTTGGTGAGCTCGGTGGCAAGCACCTCAAGCGCACGCACCTCGAGCTCGGGGGCAATAACGCACTCATCGTGCTCCCCGGTGTAGACGTGGCCAAGGCTGCTTCTGCCGGTGCCTTTGGTTCGTGGATGCACCAGGGTCAGATCTGTATGACTACCGGTCGCCACATCGTGCACGAGTCGGTTTACGACGATTACGTGGCCGCTCTTGTGGAGAAGGCCAACCACCTTCCCGTGGGCAACCCGGCCACCGACCAGGTTGCGCTCGGCCCCATCATTGATGCCAACCAGACCGCAAAGGTTCAGGCCATCGTTGACGAGACCGTGAAGCAGGGTGGAAGCCTCAAGGCCGGTGGTACGCACGAGGGCAACTTCTTCAAGCCCACCGTGCTGGCCGACCTGAAGCCGAGCATGAGCGCGTGGAAGGACGAGATCTTTGGTCCCGTTGCTCCCATTATGAAGTTCTCCACCATGGAGGAAGCCGTCGCACTCGCTAACGACAGCGAGTACGGACTCTCCATTGGAATCCTGGGTGACGTGGGCGAGGCAATGAAGATTGCCGACCAGCTCAACACCGGCATCCTGCACATCAACGAGCAGACCGTGGGTGACGAGGCCAGCATCCCGTTCGGTGGCGTGGGAGCGTCGGGAACCGGATCGCGCTTTGGTGGTGCCGAGGCAAACATCGAGGCGTTCACCGAGCAGCAGTGGCTGACGGTGCGTCCGGACATCGCGCCCTACCCGTTCTAACCACCATAAGGGCCGAGTCGTTCGCGACTCGGCCCTTATGCATTCCTGCAAACCCGAAGCGTGAGGCCCCCACACATGCCCAATAGCGAGCCACTCGCCACGTCGTCATACGACTTCGACGCGTGGTGCGAGGTGCTGAGTGCCAACGACATCCCCATGCAGATTGCCTGCGCCAATCGCGACACGTTTCGTGCCGAACTGCGCACCCGCAATCTTGGCGGCATCAACTTCTTCGACATTCGCGCCGACGCTCATCACGCCATTCGCACGCCGGCGCTGCTGAAGTCCGACGACACTCGGGTCTACGGCATCACCCTTCAAATGGAGGGCACGAGTTCGATAACGCAGGATGGGCAGACATCGACGCTGCACCCCGGCGACTTTGCTCTCTACGATTCCACCCGCGAATTCGAGCGGGACTTTCCCGAGTCGTATCGCTGCCTGATCGTGCGTTTTCCGCACGCCATGATGCAGCTTCCCTCGCACACGCTCAGTAACGTGACTGCGACGCGCTTTGGTGCCGGCGAGGGAGTGGGTGTGGTGGTCTCGCCGTTCCTCGCCGAAACCGCCAACAACCTCTCCGAGTTGACGGGATGGGCGGGAGTGCGCGTGGCTCATGCGCTCATCGATTTGGTCTCGTCGGCGCTAGCCGAGAAGCTGACCGACAAGCAGATTGCCGCGGCTAACCCCCGCGCTCACGCCTTCGTGCGCATCTGCGACTACATCATGCAAAACCTCGGTGACCCCACTCTGAGCCCCGATGTCATCTCGCACGCCAACTTCATCTCGACGCGCCAGCTGCACAAGATTTTCCACGCCGAGCGCGTCACCGTCTCGCAGTTTATTCGCGACCGTCGGCTGGAAGAGTGTCGCCGCCAGCTCGGCGACCCGGCCGACGCATACCTCTCGGTGGGACAGATTGCGGCCCAATGGGGAATTTATGATGGCGCTCACTTCTCGCGAATTTTCCGCAATGCGTATGGGATGAGCCCCCGCGATTACCGCCGCTCTCAGGTCGACACCTCGGTGGCGTAGACCCGCGAGAGTCCCGCTGTCAGCCGTTCGTGGTGGACTGACTCAGAACGGGAGAGGTGCGACGTGAAGGTACATCCGATTCCTGCTGAGAACGCCGAGCAGGTCGACGTGGTGGGCGAGCGCTTTTACCGGCCCGCCCTTGAACGCATTGTGGGAACGCCGCCGCTGAACATGGCCGTGATTCAACCCGTTCCCGTCTTTTTGAAGCGAGAACCCACGAATGCCCATGATTCGCACGCGGTCGCCGTCATGATTCAGGGCGAGATCGTGGGTCACCTGTCGGCGCACGACGCCGCGCACTTTGCTCCCGAACTCGACCGCGTCGAGGCGGCTGGAGCGGTGGCCCTCGTGCAGGGAACGCTATGGTGCAAGACAACAGACGAGGGGCTGATGAGCAACGTGCGCATCCAGATTCCCCGCGACTGGGTTTTCGACGGCTTCATTGATGATGCCGAATATGTGGCCGCACCGGGGGCAACCAAGAAGCCCAAGCGCTTTCGCGGACCGTGGTTCATCATTCTCATGGTCGTGGTGCTGGAGCTCATTTTCTTGCCGTATCCGGTGAACGTCAACCTTGCCTTGCTCACGTTCTCGGCCGGCGCGTTCACCCTCGGCATCGTCAAACTCCGCAATCAGAAACGCTCCGAATAGTTAGGGCGCGATAAAGGGGTCCTCTCCTCTGCAGGGTCTTGGCGTGGATGGGCGTCTACGGGCGGACCGTGCAGAGGAGAGGACCCCTCAAGCAACTTTTTAGAGCTGATTGCCGAGCTTGTACTCCGGCATTTCTTCACCCTCGCGCGTGTACGAGAAGCCATCGGCACCAATGGTCACGGCCATCTCGGAGGCGTCGGTTCGGGCGACGACCGGCTGCGGGTTGCCGTCGAGGTCCATAACGACCGATGCTTCGGTGTACCAACTGGGCACGACCGGGGTTCCCCACCAGTCGCGGCGCTGGTTGTCGTGCACATCCCAGGTGACCACGGGGTTGTCGGGGTCGCCCGTGTAGTAGTCCTGCGTGTAAATCTCAACGCGATGACCATCGGGGTCGCGCAGGTAGAGATAGAACGCGTTCGAGACACCGTGGCGACCCGGGCCGCGCTCGATGTGGTCGGACATGCGCAACGATCCCAACTTGTCACAGATGGCCAGGATGTTGTGCTTCTCGTGCGTCGCAAATGCCACGTGGTGCATGCGGGGTCCGTCGCCACCCGTGAGGGCGGTGTCGTGCACGGTGGACTTCCGACGAATCCACGCGGCGTAAACGATGCCGTCTTCGTCTTGAATGTCTTCGGTGACGCGGAAGCCCAGGTCCTGCATGAACTTCACGGCGCGAGGCACATCCGGGGTGACCTGGTTGAAGTGGTCCAGACGAACGAGGGCACCCGGGGTGTAGAGGTCGTAGCGCCAGGCGAGACGCTCCACGTGCTCGGTCTCGTAGAAGAACTCGATGGGAAAGCCCAGCGGGTCTTCAACGCGTACCGAATCGCCGATGCCCTTGGTAAAGCCATCCTTGAGGCGCTCCACGCGGCAACCGAGTTCGGTGTAGAAGGCCACGGCCTTATCGAGTTCCTCGGCGCTGCGCACGCGGTACGAGAAGGCTGCAACACCGGCAATCGGGCCCTTGCGCAGCACGAGGTTGTGGTGGATGAACTCCTCGATACTGCGCAGATAGATGACCGAATCGTCTTCCTCGGTGACCGTCAGGCCGAGCACATCCACATAGAAGTTGCGCGACTTCGCGAGGTCAGTGACGATCAGCTCCATGTAGGCACAGCGCAGAATGTCGGGCGGGCTTGCCTTCGGCGTGGGCACCGGGTTGTCGGTCTTGATCGGGGCTTCCTTGGTCACATAGAAGCCACTCGACGTCTTAGTGCGTTCGTTAAGTTCAGACATGATGATTCCTCTCGGGTTGTCGTCTAGTGCTTGCCGGCGGACGCGCCACCCACGCCGAAGCGCGGTGAGTGCGATTCTTCGAGCGTGATTTGCACCGACTGCTGGGTCGTGTAGAAATCGATCGAGCGGTAGCCGCCCTCGCGGCCGAGGCCGGAGGCCTTGACGCCACCGAACGGCGTGCGAAGGTCGCGCACGTTGTTCGAGTTGAGCCAGACCATGCCCGACTCAATGGCCTGCGCAAAGTTGTGCGCACGCTTGAGGTTCGACGTCCACACGTAGGCGGCGAGACCGTAACGGGTGTCGTTGGCCAGCTGAAGGGCCTCTTCGTCGGTGTCGAAGGGCGTGATTGCCACGACGGGCCCGAAAATCTCCTCCTGGAAGATTCGTGCGTCCGACTTCACGTCGACGAATACGGTGGGGGCAACGAAGTTTCCCGTGGGGAATCCCTCGGCGCGACCGCCACCGGCGAGCAGGCGACCCTCGCTCTTACCAATCTCGACGTAGCTCATTACCTTGTCGAAGTGGTTGGGGTGCACGAGCGCACTGACCTCACTCGCGGGGTCGGTCGGCAGGCCGACACGAATGTTCTTCGCGCGCTCGGCGAACTTCTCAATGAAGTCGTCGTAGATCTCGCGCTGAACGAGCACGCGGCTACCCGCCGTGCAGCGCTCGCCGTTGAGGCTGAACACGCCAAACACGGTGGCGTCGAGTGCGGCCTCGAGGTCGGCATCGGCGAACACGATGGCCGGGCTCTTTCCGCCGAGCTCCAACGAGAGGCTCTTGAGGAACGGAGCCGCGTTGGTGGACAGGGTGGCACCCGTGGAGCTGTCTCCCGTGAACGAGATGAGCGGCACGTCGGGGTGCTTCACGAGCGCATCGCCGGCAACGCCGCCCGAACCAAAGATCAGGTTGAACACACCAGATGGAACGCCGGCCTCTTCAAAGATCTCGGGCCAGAGGGCGGCAGAGAGCGGGGTGTAGCTGGCGGGCTTGAGCACGACGGTGTTACCCGTGGCCATGGCCGGTCCGAGCTTCCACGACTCCTGCATGAACGGCACGTTCCACGGCGTGATGAGTCCCGCAACACCAATCGGCTTGCGGTTCACGTAGTTCATTTGGCGACCGGGCACCTTGAAGGCGTTGTCGTGCTGAGACACGATCAGGTCGGCGAAGAACCGGAAGTTCTCGGCCGCACGACGTGCCTGACCCAGTGCCTGCGTGATGGGCAGACCCGAGTCGTATGACTCGATTTCGGCCAGACGCGCATCGCGAGATTCCACGATGTCGGCAATCTTGTGCAGGATGCGCGAACGCTCGCGGGGGAGCATGCGCGGCCAGGGGCCCTCGTCGAAGGCCTTCTTGGCTGCGGCCACGGCGCGGTTGACGTCTTCGACACTGGCCGATGCGGCCGTGATGTAGGTCTCGTTGGAGACGGGCTCGAGCACGTCGAACGTTGCTCCGCCGTCGGCATCCACCCACTCGCCGCCGATGTACAGGCGCAGGTGTGCGGGCAGATCCTTGGGTGCGTAGTCGTTAGCCATGTTTATTTTCTCCTCATGTCGAATTCGGGAAGGACGGGGGTGATCCACTTTTCGCCCTCGGCCAACAGCGACTCAATCTTGTCGATGCCACCGGGGGTGGGGGTGATGAGCGGGGGACGAACGAAGCCGGACTTAATCAGGCCCATGCGCTCCAGCACGTACTTGCCCGGTGCGGGGTTGGTCTCAACGAACAGCAGGTCCACCAGTGGGTGAACGCCGTAGTGAATCTCGCGGGCGCGTTCCTGGTTGCCCTCTTCGTACGCCCAGAACATGTCGCTCACGGCCTGCGGGGCGATGTTGGCCAGCGCCGAGATGAAGCCGATGCCGCCGAGGGCGAGCAGAGGCAGGCAGAGCAGTTCGATGCCCGACCACATCAGCACGTCCTTGCCGCACTTGTGGAACACATACGAGAAGTGCTCGAAGTCCTTGGTGGTCTCCTTGATGCCGACGATGTTGTCGAAGTCGCGGTAGAGACGCGCGAACGTCTCGGGTGCCATTTCAACCGCGGTGCGACTGGGCACGTTGTAGGCCACGAGCGGCAGGTCGGGGAACTCGCGAGCCACCGTGGCATACCACTGATAGAGCGCCTCCTGCGTGGGGCGTGCGTAGTACGGCGTGATGATGAGCGCTGCGTCGACGCCCATGGCCTGAGCGGCCGCGGTGACCTCGAGGGTTTCGTCGAGCTTGGCCGATCCCGTTCCCGGCATGAAGGGAACACGATCGCCAATGGCGTCGTTGACCGTCTTCATGGCGGCGATGCGCTCGGCCACCGACTGCGAGCTGGGCTCACCGGTGGAACCACCCAGCGAGATGCCGTTGGTGCCGTTGGCCAGCTGCCACTGGACCATGTTGGCCAGCGAGTCGTGGTCGACCGCGCCTTCGGCGGTAAAGGGCGTCATCAGGGGCGCGAGGCTGCCCTTAATCTGACGGGGGTCACTGCGGAACTTCATGGTGTGCCTTTCGTGTGGGTAGTGGGAATCGGTGGTGATCTATGGGGGACTTCGGCGGCTACTTCTTATTGCTCTCGAGGTAGGCGTTGAGTGTGGCGAGGCGGTGCTGACGGGCAGCCATCTCGATGGTCAGGGCATCGGCGCCACTGGCAATCAGGTCGACGAGGTTTTCGTGTTCTTCCACCGATTCGTTGGCGCGACCGGGAATGTAACCAAACGACGATTCGCGAATGGTGGCGAGACGGTTCCAGCCGCGGTGCACAAGGTCAAGGATGTGCAGGTTGGAGCAGTGCTCAAAAAACACGGCGTGAAACTCGTGGTTGAGTTCCGTGAACCGGCTCGGGTCAAAGTTCGTCAGGCACTCGCGCATTTCCTGGTTGATTTTGCGAGCCAGCGCGAGATCTTCAGCCGTGACGTTGGGTGCCGCCATTGCGGTGGCCATTCCCTCCACGAGGCTGAGCGTCTCCATTGTGTACTGGTACTCGCGCGCGTCAACGGCCACGACCTGAGCGCCCACATTCGTCGTGAAGGTGACGAGGCCCTCGGCCTCGAGTCGGCGAATCGCCTCGCGCACGGGAACCACGCTGACTTCGAGCTCCTTGGCAATCTGTCCCAGCACCAGTCGGAAACCGGGGCCGTAGGAGCCCTCGGTGATCGACTGCTTGATGGCCGCGTAGGCACGCTCGCTCTTGCTCATCGCGATGGTGCTCACTTCTTGCTCTTTCGCCAGACCTCGAAGCGCTTCTTCCACTCGGCGTCCATGGGGTAAAGAGTGTCGACTTTCTCGCCCTTCTTCACCATGGCGAGGATGAACTCCTCCTCGGCCTCCTGAACGATGGCGGCATCAACCACGTCTTCGATGAGGTGCGGGGGAATAACAAGTACACCGTCGGCATCGCCCACAATCACGTCACCGGGCTGCACGGCACAGCCGCCACAGGTGATGGTGATGTCGGTGTCCCACGGAACGTGTCGGCGACCAAGAACGGCGGGGTGCGGATTGGCGAAGTAGGTGGGCATGTCGAGCGCGCTCACGGCCGCGACATCGCGCACGCCGCCGTCGGTCACGATTCCTTCACACCCCCGCAGCTGTGCGCGGATGGCGAGGATGTCACCCACGGTGCCGGTACCCTTTTCGCCACGGGCCTCCATGACGAGAACCTCGTCGGGTCCCACTGATTCGATGGCGCGTTTCTGTGCGTTGAACCCGCCGCCAAACTTCTCGAACAGGTCTTCGCGGTTGGCGATGTAACGCAGCGTGCGGGCGAGCCCGAGCATGCGCTTTCCGGGACGCGTCGACTGCAGGCCGTCGATGCTCACATTGTTGAAGCCCTTCTTGCGAAGGACCGACGATAGCGTTGCCGTGGACACCGAATTGATCTTCTTCTTGAGTGCGGGCGTGAGGATGCTCGCGGGCATTCCGGCGGCTTCGCGAGAACCCCAGGCTTCTTCGCGCTGCAGGTCGTCGACCTTGGGTCCTGCGCTGAACGCGGGCAGCTCGTGCGTTCCCTGCGTGATGGTGGAGACGAGTCGACCCGTCGTGGGCTTTCCCTTTGCGTTCGGAGCATCCACCTCAACTTCGAGCGTGTCGCCGGGCACAACAACGGACGAGCCTGCGGGCGTTCCCGTGAGAATCACGTCGCCGGGTTCGAGGGTGATGAGCTGCGAGAGGTCGGCCACGATGGTGCCAAAGCTGAATGTGAGCGACTCGGTGGTGTCGTCCTGTGCGATCTTGCCGTTGACCCAGGTGCGGATGCGGATCTTGTGCTGGTCGACGGCACGAGCGTCAATGGTGTTGGGGCCGATGGGAGTGAAACCGTCGCCGCCCTTGGAGCGCAGGTTGGACCCCTTGTCGACGTAGCGCAGGTCGTAAACGCCAAAGTCGTTGGCTGCGGTAATAGAGGCCACGGCGGCCCAGCCTTCTTCGGGGGAGACGCGACGAGCGCGCGTACCGATGATGAGCGCGATCTCGCCTTCGAAAGCGAGGAGTTCGCACCCCGCAGGGCGTTCGACCTGTGAGCCGGTGACGGCGAGCGAGGTTATGGGCTTGAGAAAGAACGAGGGATAGGCGGGCGTGCGACCGCGCTGCGCGATGCGCGAGGGGTAGTTGAGGTGCAGGGCAATAATCTTGCCCGGCTCAAAACCGGCATCGAGTGGTGTGACCGTCATGGACATCGCTCCCTTGTGAATCAACGTATCTGAAATCATATACGATTCTGGATACTACGCAAGGGGCAGTTTTCGCGGTTGAGGTCCGACCTTGCCGTGAAAAGAAGCCGTATTGACCCTGCGTGTATGAATAGCACTTTCCGTGGGTGGAAGTATTCCGCGCGCGCCACCGAGGTAACAGAATAGTCTCGCAGGGAAGTCTCTCACGCGTCTGCGTCAGACTGCCCGTGAACTCAATGGAGAGGACAACAACATGAGTGCACAACCCGACGTCATCATTGTCGGCGCTGGAACTGCCGGCGCCATCATCGCCCGTCGCCTGCTCGACGCTGGCAAGACCGTTCACCTCCTTGAGGCCGGTCGCCCCGATGACAACCCCGCCATTCACGACATGTCTCGCTTGGGCGAGCTCTGGCTGAGCACCGATGACTGGGGATACTTCACCACACCTCAGAAGCACGCCAACGGCCGCAAATTGCAGTGGCCGCGCGGCAAGGTGCTCGGTGGATCGCACTCTCTCAACGCCACAATTTATGTTCGCGGCAACAAGGCCGACTATGACGGCTGGGAGAAAGCGGGCTGCACCGGTTGGGGTTGGTCCAGCGTCGAGAAGATCTTTAAAGAAAAGATTGAGGCGTGGAAGGGCGAGCCCGACGGAGAGCATGGCACCGGCGGCATGATCGACGTCACGCTCGATTACCCCAAGCACCCCGTGCAGAATTCCATCCTTGAAGCCGCCCAGCAGGCCGGCATTCCCCTCAACACGAACTACAACGGCGCGTCGCAGGAGGGCATCGGTCAGGAGCAGCTCAACTTCCGTGACGGACAGCGCCTCAGCACTTACCGCGCGTACCTGTACCCCGTGAAGGACCACCCCAACCTCACCATCACCACAGGTGCGTGGGTTCACCGACTTCTCCTCGACGGCAAGCGTGTCGTGGGCGTTGAGTTCGAGAAGGATGGCGCAACTCACGAGCTGCACGGCGGCGAGGTTGTGCTCAGCGGTGGTGCCACCGATACCCCGCGCGTTCTGCTGCTCTCAGGAATCGGCCCCAAGAAGGACCTCGAAGCGCTCGGCATCGATGTCGTCGCAGACATCCCCGGTGTGGGCGCCAACCTGCACGACCACCTCATCGTTCCCGTGATCTACAAGACCACGAAGAAAGATGTGGGAGCGCCCCCTCCCGGAACCCCCATCACGCAGGTGCACTGGTTCTGGACCAGCAAGCCGGGTCTGGAAAAGCCGGACACGCAGCCCCTGTGCTTCAGCGTTCCCATGGTCAATGCCGACACCATGCCCGATGCTCCGGCAACGGGATTCAGCCTCATGGCTGGAATGGTGACGCCCAAGAGCCGCGGAACCTTCACACTTTCGGGCAAGAACCCGCACGACCCCACACTGCAAGACCCCAACATCCTGGAGCACCAGGATGACGTGGACTCGCTCGTGGCGTCGCTCAAGCAGGTGCGCGAAGTGGGTAGGCAGGCAGCACTGGCCGAAGAGTGGGGCGCCGAAGAGGTCTACCCGGGAATCGATGTGCAGTCGGATGTCGACCTCGCCGAA
The DNA here is from genome assembly GCA_947450345.1 of Actinomycetota bacterium. Classification (GTDB taxonomy): domain Bacteria; phylum Actinomycetota; class Actinomycetes; order Actinomycetales; family Microbacteriaceae; genus UBA963. Next base: position 9,420 of record CANFVD010000020.1, on the reverse strand, counting down.
TACGCGCGCAACAACGCCATTACCTACCACCACCAGGTGGGCACGGCAAAGATGGGCACCGACGCTATGGCTGTCGTGAGTCCCACCTCGCTCAAGGTGATTGGCCTCGAGGGCGTTCGCGTGGCGGACGCCTCGGTGATGCCGGCAGTGTCGACGGGTAACACCAATGCGCCCACCATGGTCATCGGCGAAAAGGCCGCTGAGTTCATCATCGCTGGAGCATAAGCCTCGTGAAGGTAGCTGTCATCGGAGGGGCCGGGGGAATCGGCTCCTCCGTGGCATTTAATCTCCTGCGCACAGATCACCCTTACGAGATTGTTGTCATCGACAATCGCGACAACATGATCGTCAGTCACGTCATGGATCTGCAGGATGCCCTGTCGCTCGGTGGAGCCACCTCGGTGGTCGGCGGCGTCATGGCCGACGCCATGGATGCCGACATCGTCGTGCTCAGTGCGGCGGTGCCGCTCACGCTCAACACGTCGCGCGATGTCTACCTCAGAGACAACGCGCGCATCGTGGGCGAGATTGTTGATCAGCTCGTTGCGGGTGGTTTCGCCGGCATCCTGATTCTGATGACCAACCCGGTCGACCCGCTGCTGACGTGGGTGGCTCGACGCACGGGCTGGACCCGCGAGCGACTCCTGGGCTACACGCTCAACGACACCCAGCGGTTCCGCACGGGAATTGCTCAGGCCCTCGGCGTTGCTCCGCAGCGGGTGTCGTGCTGGGTCGTCGGCGAACACGGCGCCGGCGCCGTGCAGGTCTTCTCCTCGGTCACGCTCGATGGCAAGCCCGTGGACCTGACTCCCGAGCAGCGCGCACACGCCCTTGACTACGCGCAGAACTGGTACGTGCGACACGTCGCCCTCGACTCGGGACGAACGTCGACGTGGAGTTCGGGAATCGGCGGCGCTCTCATGGTCGACGCCATCGCACGGCCCACGACGAAGCCGTTCCCCGCGTCCGTCATCCTGGATGATGAGTACGGCGTGACCGGCATCAGTTCGTCGGCACCCGTGGAGCTGGGCGCTCAGGGACTAGTGTCGGTGATCGAAATCCCCTTGACTACTGAGGAACACGCGCAGTTTGTTGAGGCAGCTCAGAAAATCGATGAGCTGACCCGCGTACTCGAAGGAGAGTGACCATGGCGGATGCCGCCGGTGACGAGTGGAAGTCGTACGACGACTTTGCCGCGGGTATCGACACGTATCGCAAGCCCAACGTGTCTCTGGCGGGCACAACCCTCGAGGTGGCATTCGGTGCGGCATCAACGATCACTCTGTCGTTCCTCGACGACGCGTCGGTGCAGTGGAGCGCGACCGGCGAGATTGTGGAGGCGGGCTCAACCGACCCGTACGATGCGGTCGAGTCTCGTCCCGGGGTCTTCTTTGTCAACCTCCCGTTGACTTCTCGCGAGCGCGAGGCGATTACGGTCATGTTCACGCGCGCCACCAACCGCGCCATCATCACCCACTCCGTCATCGCGCCCGAGCGGGTTGAGGGAACACCCCAGGTGGGCCAGACGTTCTGGGCAGGTACCACCAACGAGGGCCCCGCAACCGGGGCTGAGCCAGCCGAGAGCCGCGATCTCATCGGCATGCGCAATGTCTACCGCTACAGCCCGAATCACCTCTACGAGCACATGTACGTGTCGACGCAGCGTTACGCGTGGCAGTGTCTCGAGGGGGAGCAGCGCGGTCACGGCGACATGGACCTGAGCACGGTGTGGAAGCTGGACGACGGCCTGTACCTGTTCTGTTTCCGCGAGTTCCGCATCTCTGTCGCCAGCGTGTGGCTGCACGATCTCGGCTACGGACTCAACACGACGGGCATTTTTCTCGGTATCTCTGCCACCGGCCAGTCCATGCACTCGCGCGCGGGTGGCTACATTTACCCGCTCGGCACCGTTCGTTATCCCGATGCTCAACCCGTTTAAACAAGCGTGGGTTGAGTAGTCGCGCAAGCGACGTATCGAAACCCGGTCTCGATACGGCCTGCGGCCTACTCGACCAGCAAAAACAACATCACCCGCAGTAACAGACACCAAGGAGAAAATCATGGCCAACGCACACGACACCATCGCCGCTCACTACGCTGCCGGTGCAGCGGGAGACGTCCCCAGCATGTTTAAGGACTTTTCGGACGACATCGTCTGGAAGGAATCAGACGGCAGCTCCTACGCGGGAACCTACCGCGGCATGGCCGAGGTGGGCGCCAAAATCTTCGGTCGCATCAACGACGAGTGGGAGGGCTTCGGCGCTGTTCCCGATTACCTCGTCGCCGATGAGTCCACCGGCAAGGTCGCCGCGGTGTGCACCTACGTGGGCACGTTCAAGAAGACCGGCAAGCCGCAGAACGTGCGCGTCGTTCACCTCTGGACGGTGAAGGACGGCAAGGTTGTCGCCTTCGAGCAGGTGTGCGACACCGCCGAGCAGTCCAAGTCGATGAGCTAGGAAGAAAACATGCCACGCCTCACCATCGCCCAGGCCCGTGCGCGTCACGACGCCGCGGCATCCGAGTTTTCCGCCCAGGTGCGCACGGATGCCCGTGCCGACGATCGCGGAATCTTCTGGTTCGTCTCCGAGGGAGGCACTGACCCGTCGGGTCCCCTGGCCGGCGTTCCCTTCGCGGTGAAGGACAACGTTGCCGTGGCGGGAATGCCCATGACGTGCGGAACACCGGCGTTTCGGGGCTACGTTCCTGAGTCTGAGGGCGCCATGATCGCGAGCGTGCGTGCCGCGGGTGCCGACTGCGTGGGCAAGGTGGGCCTGCACGAACTGGGCTTTGGTACCACCAGCAACAACGGCATGGTGGGTCCTGTTCGCAACCCCAACGACACCACGCGCGTCCCCGGTGGTTCGAGTGGCGGTTCGGCCGCAGCGGTTGCCGCTGGACTCGTGGCCTTCGCCATCGGCAACGACACCGGTGGCTCGATGCGCATCCCCGGTGCCTACTGTGGCGTGGTGGGCATGCGGCCAACGACGGATCGCTATCCCCTCGGCGGGGCCATCATGCTCTCCAATTCGCGCGATACCTGTGGCGTGTTTGCCAACTCGGTTGCAGACGTCGCTCTGGTCGATGGAATCATTACCGGCCAGACCGACCTGCCGACCGTGGCCGTCTCGGAACTCCGCCTAGGTGTGCCTCGCAAGGACTTCTGGCAGATGCTGCAGCCGGAGGTGGCCACTGCGTGTGAGGCGGCCCTCGCCAAGCTGGCCGCCGCCGGTGCCACCCTCGTCGAGACAGAGGTAACCATCAACGGTGTGGGCGTTCACGAACTGGCCGAAAAGGGCGCGTTCCCTATGGTCGCGTTTGAGACGCTCATGAACATGCCGAAATTCATCGCGGGTCTTCCGGAGCCGTACAAGTCGCTCACGGTGGCCGATGTTGCTGCTCAAACGGCATCGCCCGACGTGCACGCCATCATGGAGCACATGGTGAGCCAGCCCATCCCGCGCGACGTCTACGAGTCCACCGTGCAGATGCGCCACGACATGCTGAAGGCGTATGCCGATGCATTGACGCGCGACAACCTGCACGCACTGGTCTATCCCACGGTTCCCATGGTGGCGCCTGTGATCGGGCAAGAAACCGTGGTTCTCGAAGGCGTGGAGATGCCGGTGTTCCCGGCCAGCATTCGCAACACAGACCCGGGTTCGATGGCCGGTCAGCCGGCCATCACGGTACCGGTGCCCGTTCCGGCGGGTGCGCTGCCCGTGGGCCTCGGTATTGAGTGCGCGGTGGACGCCGATCGTCTCATGCTCGGCGTTGCCGCAGCCATCGAGGCGTGCCTCGCAAACTGAGGTAGCGTCGCTCTCATGAGCCTGAGCACAACATCCAGCACGGGACGCCCCAACAAGCGTCGCGAGTTGGGGGATAAGTCGCGCGGTGAGATTCTCGATGCCGCGTTGGCCACGATGTCGGCCCAGGGATACGAAGGCGCGACGGTCGCCAAAATCGCCAGTGCGTCGGGGCTCCCCGCAAGTTCGATTTACTGGCACTTCGGCTCGAAGGCCGGGGTGCTAGCCGCGGTTATGGATCGCGGCGCCAGCGAGTTCTTTGCCGAGTACGACCAGCTCTTTGCCCAAGAAGCTCCGGCGGCCGACCCGCGTGCCACTCTCGAGGCAGCGTTTGCGGCGAGTCAGCGTGCGGTGGAGAATCATCCCGAATTTCTTCGACTCATGATTCTGCTGGGGTTGAGTGGGCAGCACGACGAGAAAGTTGCGGCGGTGGTTCGCGAGACGTCGCAGCGTGGTCACGACAGTCTTCACGCGCTCATCACGTCAGCGTTTCGGGGCTACGGCCCCGAGGTCTCGCGGCGGGTAGCCGACGCCCTCGTCGATGTCGCCCAGGCATACTTCGATGGTTCATTTCTGACCACGCAACTGCGCGGCGACGATCTCCGTGCGGATCTTCCGGCGCGGCTCGCCGAGACGATCTATCGTCTGGGTCTTCCTATCGCCGAGGCGTAGGAGCCGGCCCATTTCAGTCGACCCCTTGCGTTTGCGCGGCCGCCGCAATAATCTGTAACAAGCATTACAGAACTTGTGCGGGTGACCCCGCGCTCCACGAGAGGACACCCGAAGTGACCGAGTCCATTTACGCCAACAACAATCACCCGAGCCCCCGCGTTGCGCCCAAGCTTCACCACGCCACGTTCATGACCATGGACGTCGCCCTCATGTCGAACTGGTACGAGCAGGTCTGTGGACTCCGACCGGTGTACTTCAGTACCCACGCTGCCTGGCTCACCAACGATGAAGCCAACCACCGCATTGCGCTCATCCGCATCCCCGGCACGCAGGTTCCCGTGAACAAGCCACGCACGGCCGGACACCACCACACGGCCTTCGAGTACGCCACCTTCGACCAGTGGCTCGACAACTACGTGCGCCTGCGCGATCAGGGAATCGTGCCGGTGTTCAACCTCGACCACGGCATGACCATGTCGATGTACTACCAAGACCCCGACGGCAACGGCGTTGAGATACAGGTCGACAACTTTGGCGACTGGGATGCGTCGAGCGAATGGATGTGGGCGTCGCGCGAATTCTCCGAGGATCAGCTTGGCCCTCACTTTATGCCCGACAAGTTGGTTGAGGCGCGCGCGGCGGGCCTCACGCACGCCGAAATCCACAGGCGCGCTTATGCCGGCGAGTACGCACCGGCCGTTGACCCGGGTCCGCCCATGTTTGCCGATGTCTGGCCCGCCCGCGTGAAAGCCGACCCGTCGTTGGCCGAGGGGCTGCCGATGGTCGACGGGCCTCTCGTCGACTAGGTTCGAAGTCGTACGGCCGAGTGTCGAAACGCGAAGGATTTCAGGGTGTCAGTAGACAGCACAATCACCGATGAGGTGTGGGACGTCGCCGTCGTCGGCGCCGGTCCCGTCGGACTGACGCTGGCCCTCTTGCTTGCCGCCCAAGGTCACCGAGCGATTGTGCTCGAGAAGCATGACTGTCCGTACGGTCTGCCCCGCGCGGTTCACTTCACCCCCGACATCTCGCGCCTGCTTGACCAATTAGGCGTCATGGATGCCGTCAACGAGTTTGCGCACGAGGCCAAGACCTACGACTGGCAGAACGCGGCCCGCGAAACGCTGATCAGCTTCGGCCCGACGGGTGACGAGAAGCAAGGGTGGCCGTGGTCCACGATGTTCAACCAGCCCGGTTTGGAGAAGCAACTTCTCGCCAAAGTTGAGGCACACCCGAACGTGTCGCTTGTGTGGTCGGCCGAGGTGACATCCGTGTCGCAAGGGACAAACGACGTAACGCTCGGTGTGGATCTGGACGGTTCGGCGACAACCGCGACTAGCTGTTTTGTCGTGGGTTGCGATGGCGCGAAGAGTTTCATCCGCGATCAGATCAACACCACCGTCAACGATCTCGGCTTCTTCTACGACTGGTTGGTCATCGACATTGTGGAGCACGAGCCCCGCGTGTGGGAACCCGAGTGCCTGCAGATTTGCGACCCCGTGCGACCCGTGTCCGTGGTGAGCGGTGGTCCGGGAAAGCGCCGGTTCGAGTTCATGCGCACCGAGACCGACGGCCCCGATTTTGTCTCCGAGCAGAGCTGCTGGGATCTTATGGCACCGTGGGATGTCACACCCGAAAACACCTCCCTGGAGCGCTTCCGGCTCTACTCCTTCCAGTCGCGCTGGGCCAACAACTGGTTCGATGGTCGCGTAGGCATTGCCGGTGATGCTGCCCACCAGGTGCCCCCGTTCTTCGGTGTGGGCATGGTGAGCGGAATGCGCGATGCCGCCAACCTCGCCTGGAAGTTCGACCTCATCTTGTCGGGCCTCGCCGACGTGGGCCTACTCAACACGTATACGAGTGAGCGGGTCGTTGAGGTTCAGAATGCCATCGGCATGTCGGTTGAGCTGGGCAAGGTGATCTGCGAGCTCGACCCCGAAAAGGTGGCCGCGCGTGACGCGCACTTCTTGGCCACCGGTCCTCGGCCGGAGAATTCGCTCCCGCCGGTTCCGCCGGAGCGCCTCGGCCCTGGCGTCCTGCTCGAGGATGCCCCACTCACCGCGCCGAGCACCGGCGTTTACTCGGTCAATGAGCGTGTTGCCGACCGCACGGGCACAACGGTGTTGCTCGATCAACTGAACTATGGCGACTTCCGCCTCGTCGTCGACGCACGCCGGGTCACTGAAGCTCAGGCGCGCGAGGCCCTGACAAACCTGCCGGAGGGCGTTCGCCTCCAGGTGGTTCGTTTGTCAGCTGAGGCCGGCTCCGACCTCAGCGCGTTCAGCGATGCCGTTCCGGGATCCGTCGTCACGTTTCACGATGTCACGGGCGTCACGCTCGCTGACCTCGCGAGCAGCGGCTACTCCTGCGAACTGGTGCGGCCCGACTTTGTGGTCTTCGGCGGGTCCGACAACCCCCAAACTCTGATTGCCGCACTCGATTCCCGATTGCATGCCACCCCCGTTCACGCATAAGTTCTCACTACAGACAAAAGGATAAAAACCATGCGCATTGCCAACCTCAACAACCGCCTCGTTCTCCTCTCGGGAGACACCGCCCTCGATGTTGCCGAGGCCAGTGCCGGACGATTCGGACCAGACATCCTGAGCGCCTACGACAACTGGGATGACTTCGCCGCGTGGGGGAAGACGGCCGACTTCTCAGCCGCAAAGCCGGTCAATCTTGCTGACCTCGGGGCACCGATTCCGTTCCCCCGCCAGATTTTTGCCATCGGACTCAACTACCGCGATCACGCTGACGAGGCGAGCCTGCCCTACCCCGAAAACCCCATGGTCTTCACCAAGTTTGCGTCGAGCCTCGCCGGCCCGCACAGCACGATTAAGGCGGACACGAGCGCCATCGACTTCGAAGCCGAAATGGTTGTGGTGATTGGCAAGAAAGCCGACCGCGTGAAGGCCGCCGACGGCTGGAAGCACGTGGCTGGAGTCACCATCGGCCAGGACCTCACCGAGCGTGACGTGCAGTGGCGTCCGCCGGCACCCCAGTTCAGCATGGGCAAGTCGCTTCGCGGATACGGACCCTTTGGTCCGGCCGTGGTGAGCCTCGATGAGATTGCCGACCCCGAGAACCTCGCCGTTCAGGGCGTCCTGACCGGTCCGGGTGCTGACGGTGAAATGTTGATTCAGAACGGCAACACCAAAGACCTGATCTTCTCGGTGCCACAACTCATTGAGCGACTGAGCGAGCACGTCACGCTCTTCCCCGGCGACATCATTTTCACGGGCACACCCGCGGGTGTCGGTATGGGCCGCGAGCCCAAGCTGTTCATGAAGCCGGGCAATGTGTTGACGACGCGCCTCGGAGATATTGCGGAGATCGTTACGACGTTTGTCTAAGACGCCCTCGGGCTGTAGGGGGCTCCGCTCCCCGCTCAGACATTGAGGTCATCGCTTCGCGAGACCTCAAAACTCGCAACTCCGCGGAGCACCCCAACAGCCAGCCAACGCAGCTCTCAACTGGCGTCGTCCGCTCTCAAGGGATTAGATAAGAACTGTGAATTCAGAGACGAAGCGATTCGGGGGACGCGTTGTCGTCATTACTGGCGCGGCCAGCGGCATCGGTCGTCGCGCCGCTGAGCGTTTCGCGGCCGAGGGCGCGCTGGTTTACGGCAGTGATGTCAACGTTGACGGACTGGCCGAGACCGAGAAGTTGATTACCGACGCCGGAGGCTCTTTCGTCGGCCGTGCGCCGGTCGATGCCACTGACGAGGTTCAGACGGCGGCCTGGCTTGATGCCATCGGCGCAGAGCACGGGCGCATCGACATTCTGCTGCCGAGTGCGGGCATCGCACGGTTCTCGCCCATCGAAGAGACCTCGCTCGCGGAGTGGAAGTTTGTGCTCACACACGAGCTCGACATCGTGTTTGTGCCCACCAAGGCGGCGTGGCCGTGGTTGCGCGCTGCCTCGGGAAACATCGTGCTATTGGGATCCTCGGCTGGGGTTCGTGGCTCTGTGACGAACACGCGCATCGCCCACACCGCGACCAAAGCCGGTGTGATTGGCATGGCTCAGCAGTTTGCCGCCGAGGGAGCGACCCATGGCATTCGCGCCAACAGCGTCAGCCCAGGTGTGATCCGCACACCGGCCACCGAGGGCGACCTGCTGGCGGCCGACCACCCCATGCGCAACATCGCCGAGCACATTCCGCTCAAGCGTGTCGGCACGATCGACGACGTCGTTTCAGCCATCCTCTTTTTCGCCAGTGACGAAGCTGGTTACATCACCGGCACAAACCTCATGGTTGACGGTGGCTGGTCGAGCGTTCTGCCCGGTTAGGTAATTCCTGCGCGCTCCGTGAGAGCGATCGTCGCGAGTCGCAGGTGGATGCGGTCGGTAGCTTTAAACGGCTCACGCCGGAGCGGGAGATATGTTCTCCCACCCCGGCGTGAACGCTCAGTGAAACCGACTACTGGCGCTTGCCCGGTGCCGAGAGGCGACGACGGTAGACGATGAGGAACACCGAGCCGAGTGCGACGAGTGCCGCGGCAGCGATGCCCGCGGAAGTCGCCTGTGACTTGTCAATACCCGTGTCGGGCAGAACGGGCGGTACGCCGTCTGAAACCTCGAGCGTCACCAGCCAGTAGCTGTCCTCACAAATCGTGGATGAGTCGTAGAGGTCGAGGCAGGCCGTAAAGGTGCCTTTCGAACCAGCGGCTGGGGTGCCGAGGAACTTGAGTTCCGGAGCAACGCCAACAACACTGGGCACGGTCTCGTCAACCGTGATGCCCGTGGGCAGGCCCGTGGTGGAGGCACCGCAGTAGGCGGCCGAATTCGACGGGTCAACGAGCGACCAGTGCGAACCGAACTGGCTCGTGTCGTCGAAGCTACCGGGGAAGGTCGCCACGGTGTAGGGCGTTGCCTGCAGGGTAGTCGAGTCATACGTTTCGTAGAGCGTGACATTCAAGGTACCCGCGCCGTTCACGGG
>CANFVD010000019.1 GCA_947450345.1 Actinomycetota bacterium | reverse complement strand
ACTACGGATCAGAAGGTTGGGGGTTCGAATCCCTCCGGGCGCACCAACTAAACAGACCCCCTTGAGGGGTCTTTTTTGTTGGTTGCGTGCTGCGTGCATTCGAACCGTGGTTCGCTGGGCCCCCGCCTCTGGGCGAAGCGCAGCTTCGCGGCGGGGACCCTCCGGGCGCACTCCACCAAAGTGCGTCATTCCGGTGCTCCGGGTGACGTGCTACGTCGAACAACACGTTCAGATTTACGCGGGGGTCATTTCTAGGGTTTTCAACTTACTTCATGGAAAAACACCTAAACTGACTACAAGACATTTTTTCAACAAAGGAGACCACAAAGTGAAGAAAAACTCATTGCGCGCAGTTGGCATCGCGTCAACAGCGTTCATCGGACTCGGGCTTGCCCTTGCCATTCCGGGCATCGCTCAGGGCGCGACAATCGCCGGTCTCACCGGAACCGTTGCCGCCAACCTCGACACGACCGTTACCGTTAACTGCAGCGCTTTCGACCAGGACGTATCTTCTGATGACGTTCTCGCCGCGGAAGGTGCGATTATCACCTTCAACGTCACTGGCACCTGCGACACGGGAATGACGATCTACTCTGATGACGCCGACGGTGGCATCACTGTGGCGGGCACATTCACCGCGGCTTCCTCGGGCGGCACCACTATTCCCGGAGCGGTTCCCGCAACGTTTACTGTTCAGGGCACCACCAACCTCAGATTCGACAAGGCCTCGTCTGAGTTCGGCCTCGACGTTCCGGTCGTTGTCGTTCCCAACGTTGCAGACCCGGTCGGTACCCTTCGTCAAAGCGGAGACATCACCATCGCGGCAACGCCAACGGTTGAGATGACCCTTGCAGACAACACGGGAAGCGGAGGCCACTACCTCGGTGGCGATGAAAACTGTGCTCTGAGCATCGGTGCTCACGCCTACACCACCGGAACACTCACGGTTGATCGCTCGGGGGCTTACTCCATTCGCGTCGTCAACACGAATCCGATGACCGACAGCACCACCGCATGGGGCGCCGATTTGCCGATGAGCGATCCCTTCCTTGCCGTCTACTCCTCGTTCGACCCAGCTAACCCCGATGCAAACGTGGTTGGTTGCAATGATGATGGTGAGTACAACAAGGGGGATGCGACAGGTGACTATCCGACCCAGGGCGCGACGCTGAGCCCCAAGTACTTGATTAATGGCCTGTACCCGTGGTTCTCATCCAAATTGGCTGCGGGAACGTACACCTACGTCTTGACGACGTACAGCACCTATGGCATCGCGGATTGGACGGGTGGCGCTCAAGCCGCGACTGTTGAGGTCTGGGGTCTCGACGACGCTCTGGCCGACACGGGAGCTCGCGCTGTCCCTGCTTGGGTGACATTTGGTGTCGCGGGACTCGTGATTGCAGGTGTCGCACTGGGCGCCGCAAGCCTCCTGCTTCGCCGACGCGCCAGCTAGGCGTCTCAGTTTCGAACCGAGAAGGCGGGTCCAGGAGAAGTCCTGGACCCGCCTTCGTTCGTCACCGACCAGAGCGGAAGTGTATGCCGTGATGGGAATTTCCCGCGAGGATACGGCCGGTCGAGAGGCCTCGGAACCTGCGCGCAGACGTCACCGTGCACGGCGTCTCACGAAAGGGTCGGTATCGATGCGGTCATCCCGCTAACGTGTGAGAAGTGAAGAAGACTTACGATGTGGTCATTGTTGGCGGCGGCCACAACGCCGCCTTGGCGATTCTCGAAGCCGACGCTTGAACCTGAGTCCTCCGGATTCATCTATGGCGTGCGTTGGATCGTTGATTAGACTGTGCCCCATGAATCACTCGGGAGCACCATCGTGACGGAACTTTCCCAGCAGTGCTCTGGTGCGAACGACAGTGGTCGTTCAGTTCGGTGTGCCAGTTGACGGCATCCGCATGACCGAGTTGCGAAGTGCCCACTGGTATGGCGGCGATGACCGAAATGCCTACATTCATCGCGCGTGGATGCGACGCGGACTTCCTGGAGACGCTCTCAACGGTTCGAAACCGCAGATTGCCATCGCCAATACCGCCTCTGACCTCACGCCGTGCAACATGCACCTCAACGAGGTCGCCGATGCGGTGAAGCAGGGAGTGTGGGAAGCCGGGGGAGTTCCGCTGAACTTGCCCGTGGTTTCGCTCGGCGAGACACAGGTCAAACCCACGGCCATGCTCTGGCGCAACATGGCTGCAATGGCGATGGAGGAGATGTTCCGCGCAAACCCCATCGATGGCCTCGTCTTGCTTGGCGGGTGTGACAAGACAATCCCCGCACTCCTCATGGCCGCGGCATCCGTCAATCTGCCGGCCATCGTCGTGCCGGGTGGCCCCATGCTGACCGGGCACTTCCGGGGCGCCCCGCTCGGATGTGGCACTGACGTCTGGCGCCTGAGCGAGGAGGCCCGGGCGGGTGTCATCTCGAATGAGGAGTTCATCGCTTCCGAGCAGTCCATGATTCGTTCCAAGGGTCATTGCAACACAATGGGTACTGCGTCGACCATGGCGGTCATGGCCGAGGCCTTGGGTATGACCATCCCTGGCTTTGCCGGGACACCGGCGCCTGATTCTCGACTGCTGGCGATGTCACACGAGACGGGGTCTCTGATCGTGTCGATGGTCGCCGCCGACCGACGTCCGAGTGGCATCATGACCAAGGACGCATTTATCAACGCCATCGTTGCGATTGCCGCGGTGGGCGGTTCGACCAACTCGGTCGTGCACTTGCTCGCAATTGCGGGTCGGGTGGGCGTTACCCTCACGCTCGATGATTTCGACGCGGCTGGGGCCGGGGTACCGGTGCTGGCGAACCTGCAACCCAGCGGTGAATTCTTGATGGATGACCTTTATCGTGCTGGTGGTCTGCTGAGTCTGCTCTCGCAAGTGAAAGACCTGTTGCGCCCCGAGCCCATTACTGTGACCGGCGAACCTTTCGTGAGTTACCTCACCGGGCAGCCGGTCTTTGACGAAACCGTGATTCGCCCGCGCGAGAATCCCCTGATGATGGACGCTGGCATCGCCGTGCTGCGCGGAAACCTTGCTCCCCGCGGCGCCATCATCAAGCCGTCGGCCGCAACGCCAGCACTGCTCTCGCACACAGGCCCAGCCGTGGTCTTTGACAGCGTCGAGGATATGCGCACTCGAATTGACGATCCTGAGCTTGATGTCACCGCCGAGTCAGTTCTGGTTCTGCGCGGGTGTGGACCCAAGGGATATCCCGGTATGCCCGAAGTGGGCAACATGCCCATTCCGCGCAAATTGCTTGAACAAGGTGTCCGTGACATGGTGCGCATCAGTGACGCCCGCATGAGCGGGACCGCCTACGGAACGGTGGTGTTGCACACGGCCCCAGAAGCGGCGGCAGGCGGACCGCTCGGCCTGGTACGCGACGGAGACCTCATCACACTGGATGTGCCGAATCGCAGACTGCATCTTGACGTGACCAATGAGGAACTCGCAACGCGCACACCAGGACCCGCCACGGTCAGCGCGTTTGCAACGCCCACGAGAGGATGGGCGAAGCTCTATGTTGACCACGTAATGCAGGCGGATCTCGGGGCCGACCTGGACTTTCTTGTGGGATCTTCTGGCGATCAGGTTGACCGTGAGTCACACTAGACTCTCGGCGAGATCGGACGTGAGCCTCACCTCCACGTCTCTGTCAACGTCTCTGTCGGCGCTTCTCCCACGATCGGGTGCCGTGCAGACCAGCTCTTTCGCTCGTGTGATTGCGGCGGTTGACGCGTCCCACTACTTACTGACCCCGAGTGCTGTTGTCACCCCGAGCGGAGCTAGTGAGGTCGCTGACATCTTTCGATTTGCGAGCAAGGGTGGCTACGCCATCACTTTTCGTTCCGGCGGAACCAGCCTTTCTGGGCAGGCTTCGACGGCGAACATCCTCGTCGACACCCGCTCTCAGTTTCGCCGCATCGATGTGGAGCAAGGCGGGACGGTCGCGCGCGTGCAACCCGGTGCCACCGTTCGCCAAGTGAACACTCGACTCGCGCGTCATTCGCGCAAGCTTGGCCCAGACCCGGCGAGCGAAATTGCATGCACGATTGGCGGAGTTGTTGCGAACAACTCAAGCGGCATGGCTTGTGGCACGGCACACAACACCTACAACACGCTGCGCTCGATGGTTGCTGTTTTGCCGAGCGGCACCATTGTCGACACGGGCCTCGACGACGCCGACGAGCAACTTCGTTTGGCGGAACCCGAATTGTGCACCACACTTCTGGGCTTGCGCGAGCGCATCTTGAGCTCGCCGCTCCTGCGCGCGGAAATTGAGCGTCAATTTCAGATCAAGAACACGATGGGTTATTCACTCAATGCCCTTGTCGATTATGCAACGCCGGCTCAGATTCTGTCTCATCTCATGGTGGGTAGTGAGGGCACCCTTGGGTTTGTGGCAGAGGCAACGTTTAACACCGTGCCCCTGTTACCTCACGCGGCGACTACGCTCCTGGTCTTTGACTCGCTTCATGAAGCAACGGCGTCGCTCATGGAGCTCATGACGACGGCGCCGGCAACAATCGAGTTGATGGATGCGGCGTCGCTTCGCGCGGCAGCGCACGACAACGAATCTCGGGAGGCGTTGCCGAACATCACAATTGTCGACCACTGCGCGTTGCTCGTCGAGTACCAAGCGCCCGACGAAGGACGACTCGACGAAATGGTGGAGAAAGCGAGTGAAGTGTTTTCACAGTTTTCTCTGGCGATTGCACCACAGCTGACGCGGGACGCAGGAGTCCGGGCATCACTGTGGCACATTCGTAAGGGCATCTATGCCACGGTCGCGGGTGCACGTCCCAGCGGCACGACGGCACTGCTCGAGGACATTGCCGTTCCGGTGTCCACACTGTCAGCGACGTGCGCCCGGCTGATCCAACTGTTTGACCTGCACGGCTATCACGATGCCGTGATTTTTGGTCACGCGAAAGACGGCAACATCCACTTTCTCGTCAATGAGGATTTTGAGCGCCCGAGCAACCTGAAGCGGTATCGGGCCTTTACCGAAGACCTAGTGGAGCTGGTGTTGTCAGCGGGCGGAACGCTTAAGGCCGAGCACGGTACCGGCCGCATCATGGCGCCGTTCGTGAAACGACAGTATGGGGCGGATCTCTACCAGGTCATGCTCGACATCAAACGCGCGTTCGACCCCGTGGGCATTCTGAACCCCGACGTCCTTCTCACGACCGATGCCGACCTGCATCTGAAATACCTGAAATCGACGCCGAGCGTTGAGTCCGAGGTCGACGGCTGTGTTGAGTGTGGCTACTGCGAACCAGCGTGTCCGAGCAAGGATCTGACCACCACCCCCCGGCAGCGCATCGTCGTACGACGTGCCATCGCTGAGGCGACGGCGACCCACAACAAGAAGTTGGCGAGGGAACTGACACGCGCGCAAGCGTATGAGGTAATCGACACGTGTGCCGTCGACGGCATGTGCCAGACCGCGTGCCCCGTGAACATTAACACGGGTGACCTTGTGCGTCATTTGCGCGCCGAGAACGTTGGCGCGGTCGACCGTGCCGTGTGGAACACGGCCGCTCGCGCGTGGGGGCCCGTTTCCGGAATCGTGTCAACTGTCCTGACCGCACTTCGCCGACTTCCGCCGGGGCTCGTCAACGTGCTGAACCGATTCGCCCGCGCCGTGCTAGGTCACGACACGGTTCCGCAGTGGTCGGTCGATCTCCCCGCCGGCGGGGCAAAGCGCGGCGCGCGCTCGCGAACGGCCACTGCCTCAACGCCTGCCATCGAGACGTTGCCGGCTGCCAGCGTCATCACGGAATCACCCGATGCTGTGTATTTTCAGGCGTGTGTCGGCAGCATGTTCGGCCCCGCCAAGGGCCACGCTGGTGTAGCTCGTGCGTTCGAATCGCTGGCGAGCAAAGCGGGCCTCACACTCACCAGACCCGACGACATCGCCGGCCTGTGTTGCGGAACACCGTGGAAGTCAAAGGGCATTGAATCGGCATACTCAACGATGATTGATCGCACGATTGAGGCCCTGTGGAACGTGTCCGAGGGTGGTCGACTGCCCGTGGTGTGTGACAACTCCTCCTGCTCCGAGGGGCTGGTAGCCGCTCTCACTTCAGCCATCGAGAGGGACTCCCGTCGTTCTTCGTTGACCATCATTGACGCGGTTGACTTCGTGGCGACCCGCGTCATGCCCCACGTGGTCGTTGATGCCAAGCTCGGAAGCATCGCGGTGCATCCGACATGTTCGAGCACGCGTGCCGGGTCAAACGCCAACCTGCGGATGCTTTGCGAGGTGCTTGCCACAAATGTTGTTGTGCCCGATAACTGGGGGTGCTGCGCCTTTGCCGGAGATCGCGGAATGCTCCACCCTGAACTGACCGCGAGCGCCACAAGGAGCGAGGCAGCTGAGGTCAACGCGGCAGACGTCAACGCCTATGTCTCGTGCAACCGGACGTGCGAAATCGGCATGTCTCGTGCAACGGGACACACATATGTTCATGTGCTTGAAACGCTTGATTTCCTCTCCCGCTCCCGCGAGAATCGCACGGCGCAGCCCGCCACCTCTAGAAAGAATTAGGTGCCAGTCATGACTGAATTTTCTCATCTCGTTGCCATCGTTACAGGCGGCGCCTCGGGTATCGGTGCTGCGGTCGTCAGGCGACTGCACGAGGGCGGAGCGCGCGTCGCCATCTTGGATGTCAATGTAGCGAAGGTGCCTCGCCACACGTTCGGGTTCGAAACGGACGTATCCAATGATGAGTCGGTGCGGGCAGCCGTCATGGCGGTCGTCGAGAAGTTTGGACGCCTGGACATTGTCATCAATAACGCCGGCATTGGCGCTCAAGGGGACGTTGCCGGCAATGACGACGATGAGTGGCACCGCGTGTGGGACATCAACGTCGTCGGTATGGCTCGCGTGAGTCGGGCAGCACTTCCGTACTTGCGCGTGTCGCCAGCAGCTGCCATCGTCAATCTCTCCTCGGTGGTGGCGACCGCGGGAGTTCCGCAACGCGTCTTGTACACGGCAACCAAGGGCGCCGTGCTGGCTATGACCCGCGCGATGGCCGCCGATCATTTGCGCGAGGGGATTCGAGTCAACGCCGTAAACCCGGGAACGGCCGACACCCCCTGGATTGACTCTCTGCTCGCCAAGACAGATGACCCCGTTGCAGAGCGGGCGGCGCTCGAGGCGCGCCAGCCCCATGGTCGTCTCGTCAGCCCGGATGAGATCGCTCACGCCGTGGCCTATCTCGCCAGCCCTCAGTCGGGATCGACGACAGGGACGTCCATCGCGGTCGACGGTGGTATGCAAGACCTTCGGCTTCGCCCGGAGTAGCCGAGATGACGTCGTCCCGCCTTGCGCACCGGGTAACAACCGAGCTCTTTGACTTGGCCGAGGGCGTGCTGTGGGATGACCACGCCTCTCTTGTGCGGTGGGTCGACATTCGTCTCGGGCGGCTTCTCGCCGGGCACCTTGTCGATGACCGCATCGAGATTGTGCAGGATGCTGCGTTCGGCCAAACAATCAGCGCAGTGGCGCTCGCCGCCGACGGCGGGCTACTTCTCGCGGGGGCTCACGGGTTCTGCGCCGTGTCACCCGCGGGCGAGGTCACGCACGGGCCGGACATACATTCGGCGTCTTCCGAGTGGCGCCTCAACGATGGCATTGTCGATCCTCAGGGTCGTTTTGTGATCGGCACGCTGTCCCTCGACGATGACAGGCACGAGGCCACCGAGGTCCTGTTGCGCGTCTCGCCGAATGGTCTCATTGAGACGTTGCGGACGGGTCTGGGGATGTCCAACGGCCTGGGCTTTTCGCCCGATGGGGCCACAATCTTCCACATTGACACGTTGGCCGGAACGTTGTCGAGTCACTCGTACTCCTCCGGGCCATTCGATGACAGTGAGCCGTGGCACACGATCGTCTCAGATTTTGCTTACTTTGCGGACGGCATGACGGTTGACGCGTCGGGTGGCCTCTGGGTTGCCCAGTGGGGCGGTGCCCGCATCTGCCACTTTGCGCAAGATGGCACCCACATCGATGACCTGGAGGTTAATGCGACTCAGCCAACGTGTGTCGGGTTTGTCGGCCCGGGTCTGAATAGACTCGCAATCACATCGGCACGAAAAGGACTCGAATCGCCACACGCCGCCGCCGGCGCCCTCTTTTTGGCAGATGTCGGCGAGCGTGGCTTACCCGAAAACCGGTGGGCGGGCAGCACAGTCCAGCCATATTGGATCCATCACTAGCGAACTCACTGACCAGAGAAATTGTAAAGGAAAGAGCATCAGATGAAACTCGTTCGACTGGGCGACGTGGGCGCCGAGAGAGCCGGCGTATTGGTAGACGATGATACGTTCGTCGATTTATCCGATCTTGTGGGCGATTTTGACGAAGCGTTCTTTGGTTCGGGCAAACTCGCCAGCCTCGATACCGTCGTCGCCCAGCGGTTGTCGGCGGGAAAAACAGAGCCCGTGGCCGGGCGTCGTTTCGGCGCACCGTTCGCTCGCCCCCACCAAATCCTCTGCATCGGACTCAACTACACCGACCACGCGGCCGAGAGCGGCATGAAGGTTCCCGATGAGCCCATCCTTTTCACAAAATCGCCGAACACGCTCATTGGCCCAAATGACGCGGTGCAAATTCCGCGCGGTTCCGTCACAACCGATTGGGAGATAGAACTCGGCATCGTCATCGGGAAGCGCAGTTCGTACTTACCCAATGAAGCCGAGGCACAGGCCGCCATCGCCGGGTATGTCTTGGTCAATGACGTCAGCGAGCGAGAATGGCAGCTAGAACGGGCAGGTCAGTGGTCGAAGGGCAAGTCGGCACCGACATTCAATCCGGCCGGACCGTATTTGGTGACCCCCGACGAGGTGGGCGACGTGATGAACCTGGATATGTCTCTCGACGTCGATGGAGTTCGTCGTCAAACGGGGAATACCTCCACGATGGTGTTTGGTCCGGCTTTCCTCGTGCACTATCTGAGCCAGTTTCTCGTTCTTGAGCCTGGCGACCTGATCAACACGGGCACGCCTCCCGGAGTTGGTCTTGGCATGACCCCACCGACCTACCTTGTTGGCGGAGAGGTCATGACCCTCAGCATTTCCAAGCTCGGCACTCAAACGCAGCGAGTTCTCGCGGACGACTCGAAAGCAAAATAATGCGAGCACTCGTGGTCGTGTCCCCTGGTGTTGCCGAGGTTCAAGAAATCAGTGAGCCCGTCGCATCGCCGGGGGAACTTCTTGTTGCCGTCGAGCGCGTGGGTATCTGTGGCACTGATGTCGAGCTCTACACGGGCGAAATGGCCTACATCGAACAGGGATACACGACCTTTCCGCTCCGGCTCGGTCATGAGTGGGCCGGGCGCGTCGTTGCCACGGGGTCGCCTGATGACGCTGGATGGATGGGAAAGCTCGTGACCGGTGACACGATGCTCGGTTGCGGTCGGTGCAGTTATTGTCAAAGCGGACATCAACACGTCTGCCCCGATCGAAACGAGCTGGGTATTCGTGGCGACTGGGCTGGTGCACTCGCCGAACTGATGGTCATTCCCACCCGCTTCGCGCTTGCCATTCCCGACACTGTGTCGCTGGCCGCTGCCGCCCTCGTCGAACCGGGCGGTAACTCGCTGCGTGCCGTGCAGGCAGCAGCGATTGAACCCGGACAGCGCGTTCTCATCATCGGAGCAGGAACAATCGGCTTGCTGTGTGCCCAGTTTGCGCTCGCCGAGGGCGCCGACGTGTTTCTCGCCGGAGTGCGATCCGGCGCTCTTGCTCTTGCGCGAGAACTGGGCGTCAGGAATGTGCTGACCATCGCCGAACTCGAAGACGGATTTGACAACGCTTTTGACTCAGTCATCGATGCGACGAGCCTCGAGTCTGTTCCGGAGATGTGCATCCGATTGGTTCGACCAGCGGGCCGTCTTGTCTACATCGGCCTGTCGTCTACACCGAGCACGGTCGATACTCGCGACATTGTTCTCCGTGATATCTCGGTCGTGGGAATCCTTTCTGCATCGCCGGGTCTCGCGGGCGCCATTGCAGCTTTCGCATCAGGCGCCGTCGTACCAGACCGACTCGTCAGCGAAGTCGTGGCACTTGACGAGGTTCCCTCTCGCTTGGAGGGTCAGCGCGGTGAAAACGTGGGCCCCGGACCAAAGGTGCACGTCGACCCCCGCCTCTGATTCCGAACACACTCTTCCAGAGCCCCTGGCGAAGCGCGCGCCGCAAGCAAGGGTGAGCAACTGCGGCGCGAGCCGCACGGCTTCCGGCGGCATTCACGGTTTCTTCCGCCCCGAGAGCGCGGCAACACGAGGAATTTTCTTTCTTTCTCGCACGGCGTGGTTCCGCTTGCGTTCTGAATACGCACTTGTATACACTCATGAACACAGGCTTCATAAGTTCATGTAATGACGAAATAGACGGGAGAAAGCCGTGGCGAGCGAATCGCAGGGAATTGCAGTTACAGGGAGCGCATTCCTTCGGGGGCAAATTCTTCGAGAACTCCAGACCGCCATTGGCGCGGAAAATGTCAGCGTTGGTGAAGATGACCTTCAGGCCAGCGCGGCCGACTGGTCGTGGATGTCCAAGTTCATTTCCTTTCAAGGGCTGAAGCAGCCCGCGCCAGACTTCGTTGTGCGTCCGGGAAGCACGACTGACGTTTCCCGGGTTGTGAGGATTGCAGCTGACTATAAGGTTCCGCTTATTCCTCGCGGAGGAGGCTCGGGAACCCAGGGAGGCACGTTCGCTCCGTACGGTGGTATCGCTGTTGACCTGACGCGCATGAACAACATCGTCAATATCGATCACGAGAGCCTCATCGTCACCACTCAGGCCGGCATCGACGGCCCCACCCTGGAGGCCGAGCTCAATAAGTCTGGGCTCACGCTGGCCCACTATCCGGGTTCCTATCACCTCGGTGCGACCATCGGTGGCTTCATTGCCGCTCGTGGTGCGGGTGTGGTCTCGACTAAGTACGGCAAGGCAGAAGACCAGGTTCTTCAGGTCGAAGCGGTCGTGGCAAACGGCGAGGTCGTTCGAACGCTCCCTGTGCCGAGCCACGCCGCCGGATCAGACCTCCTCCAGACTTTTGTTGGATCGGAAGGCACGCTGGGCATCATTACCGAGGCCAGCCTGAGAATCGACCCGTTGCCTGCCGCGCGCAGCTTCCTCGCTTTCAGTTTTCCCGACATCTTTGCCGGCATCGAGGCGGGTCGACGAATCATGACGAGCCGCCTGCGGCCAGCGGTCATCCGCCTCTATGACGAAGCGGACAGTGTCAAACTCAAAGATTGGGTGGGCGTCCCGTTCACTGGCAACCTCATGATTCTCATGTGCGATGGTGCAGAGCAACTCGTCGCCTACGAGACTGCTGCCATTACAGAAATTGCCGTGGGCGTCGGCGGCACCTCGCTCGGCGAAGATGTCGGACTGATGTGGTGGGAGGGCAAGTACGAACCCTATGCAAAGGGCAAACTCCCTCAACCGCCGCTCATGTACGGAACCTTTGACACGGTCGCGCGATTCGCCGACATCCCGGCCATTTATCGAGCCAAGAAGAAGGTCATTGAAGAGGAATTTAAGGATGTGGGGGCGCGGTACACCGCCCATTTCTCGCACTGGTACGAGTGGGGAACCATGATTTACGACCGTTTCTACGTCGACAACGGTCCGACAGACCCCGCGGCCGCTATGGCTCTGCACGACCGCTTGTGGGACGCTGGTGTCCTCGCATCAATCGAGCACGGTGGCGTTTTGAATGACCACCACGGTGTTGGTCTCAAACTGGGAAGGTTCATGCGGCCGCAATACGGACACGGTTTCGAACTCATGAAGCAGCTCAAGGCCGCGTGGGATCCTGACGGCATCATGAACCCCGGCAAACTCGGCTTCGGGCCTCCCTCAAACAGTGTGTGGTAACCGAAGCACTCGCCCCCCGGGCACGTCTTCACAAAACTGAATAATCATGTCAACGCAAGTAGAACTCAAAGGAGAGTGTCATGCACCTGTCAATGCATAACTGGATGCGCAGTGAACCAATTGAAACGACAATTGCGCGTCTCGCGAAGTACGGATACAAGTCCATTGAAATCAGTGGCGAGCCCACAATTTATGACTCGAAGCATGTTCGTGGCCTACTTGACCACTACAAGCTCAACTGCTGGGGTGCGGTCACACTCATGATTGACCGCCGCAACATGCAGAGTTCGGACGAAGCGAAGCGTGCCGCATCCGTGCAGTACGTGAAGGATGTCATCACTTTCGTTCACGAACTCGACGGACAGATTGTCACGCTCGTTCCGGGCACGGTCGGCAAGATTGTGCCTGACTCGACGCCAGAAAACGAGTGGAAGTGGCTCGTGGAAGGAACAAAAGAGATCTACGAACACTCCGAGAAGCTGGGCATTCGGGTAGGCGTCGAGCCACTCAATCGGTTCGAGTCGTACTTGATCACTCGCGCAGAGCAGGCTCTCGCACTCTGCGATGCCGTGGGGCCAAACCTCGGAGTTACCCTGGACGCTTTTCACATCAACATTGAAGAAAGCAACCTTTTCGACGCGATCCGCCTGGTCGGCGACAAGCTCGTTGACTTCCACGTCGCCGACAACAACCGGATGCCTGCCGGATATGGTGACTACAACTGGGCTCAAGTCGTCGAAGTTTTGAACTCAATCAACTACAAGGGCGCACTCACCGCAGAATTCGTTGCGCCCGTAGACCGCACCCCGGCTAACAAGTACCCGAATGCACTCGAGACGAACTTCGAAGGGCTCGATATCGATCCTGAGCAGCTGAAGTTCATCATCGATCACGGCTCGAGTGTTCTGACGGAAGAGTTCTACAACTGGCTTGTCCAGGTTAATTCCGAGCACCTGCTGCCCTTGATTGACAACAAGTTCTGATTCAGAACGCGTTTTGAGTCGGTTGGGGTCGCGGTGAGCAACCAGAGGATGGGCGAATGGTGCGCTCATGTCTAAAGGAAAAGTTGCCATCATCGCGACCCTCGACACCAAGGGACCCGAGGTTGCCTACCTCCGGGACCAACTCGTTCGTCTCGGTGTTGACTGTCTGGTCGTTGACACGGGAATCCTCGGGCAACCGGTGGGAATTGTGCCCGACGTATCTCGTTCGGAGTTGGCTGAACTCGGCGGCATGACGCTCGAGGAGCTGCAGAACGTTGGCTCACGCGGAAAAGCTGTGGCTCTCATGCGTCGCTTCGTCGCGGACTTTGTGTGGGAGAAATTCCTCAGTGGTGATGTGGTCGCGGGCATCAGTGTCGGGGGGGTTGGCGCCGTCATGGGAGCAGCCGCAATTCAGACCCTGCCGGTCGGAGTCCCCAAGATTGTGATTGCTCCGACCGCGTCGGGGCACCATGAGTTCGGTCCGTATGTCGGCACAAAGGATGTCATGGTGATCCACTCCATCGTCGACATTCTAGGTGTCAACGACGTGGCTCGGACGGTTTTTGACAACGCCGCGGCGGCGATGAAGGGCATGCTCGACCACGGTCACGCGCTGCCGCCACGCGCCCCCGAAACCCTCACGGTTGCCTCGACCATGCTGGGAAACACCACCAAGGCTGTCGAGGCGCTCAAAGCTGAGCTTGAAAAGTCTGGTGTCGAAACCGTTGTGTTTCACTCGAGTGGCGTGGGCGGACCAAGCATGGAAGAGCTGGCGAGACAAGGCCAATTCGTCGGTGTTGTCGACTACACCACGAACGAGATTGGTGACCGCCGAATCGGGGGTATTCACGACGCAACGCCAGAACGACTTACCGTTGTGGGGAGTCTCGGAATTCCGCAGGTCGTTTTGCCGGGATGTCTTGACTTTGCCGTGTTCGATGCAAAGACGCTGCCCAGTGAACTTCGAAATCGCAAAATTTATGACCACAATCCCGAGTACGCGTTGGTCGGCTACACACACGAAGAGAAACGGGACATCGCCCGTGAATTCGCCGCCAAGCTGAATGAATCGACGGGCCAAGTGCACGTGATTTTCCCCCTGGGCGGCCTGTCGATACCTGCCCGAGAAGGAGGCGTCTTCTTCGATCCCGAGGGCGATGAAATCATGCGCTCCACGATCCAAGAAAATCTGCGCCCTGACATCGGTTTTGAAACCTCGGATTCACACATCAACGACCTCGAACTCGGAGTTTTGGCCGCACAACGACTTTTGGCATTGCTCAATATAGAAAAGGAAAAGAACAGAAATGACTGAACAACCAATTGCCCGCTTGACGACAGGTGATGACGATTTCCGATCGAAGTTCCGTTCGTGGAACCTTTCTGACCTCTCATACGTGGACATCAAGGAATACCTGTCACACAAAGACACGATTCTCGTCCCCATGGCAAGCACAGAACAACACGGCCCGCACCTTCCACTCGCGTGCGACACGATTACGGCCGTCGAGGTCTCCCGTCGAATCAGCGAACAAATCGGTGTTCTCCACACGCCACCAATCTGGGCTGGATACTCACCACAACACATGTATGGCGTTGGTGAAGGTCGCGGAACAATAACCCTTCGTGCCGACACGCTTTTGAACCTGATGTATGACATTGCCCGCAGCCTGATTCACCACGGCTTCAATCGCATCATCTTTATCAATGGACACGGATCGAACATCAAGGTTGTCGACCCCGTTCTTCGTCGTCTCCGATACGAAACCGGTGCACTCATTTCCTTCGTCAAGCCCTACATGGAGCGTTACGTCGGAATTCTCGATGGCCTCATGGAGAATCCGCCGGAGGAGACACCCGGTTGGCATTCAAGCGAACTTGAAACTTCACAGTGCATGGCGTGGAATCCAGACCTCGTCCGAATGGAACGAGCCGTCGATACTCGTGCTCACATTCCTGACTTCCTGCCCAAGTCTTTTAGTAAGGATGACGGCATGCCCGACGCAGAGTTCGAGGGCTATCAGTACTTCAGCTTCCCCATGGATCACCACGAGTTTGTTGAAAACGGCATCATTGGAAACCCCATGCGAGCCACCCCGGAGAAAGGTCACGAGGCTTTTCGCCGACTCAGCGAACATGTGGCGCGTGGCATCATGGAATTGGAGAAGGTGCCCGTCTCTGTTCACGACCGCGAGTTCATCGGTCGCGTGATGTGAGTCACGCAGCAGCGTGATTTAATGAGGAATCCCCTCTCATCGGGTCGAAAGCAAGGAAGTCATGGCAGTCGAAACCGCGTCACTCGTTGACGTTGCCTATGAAAATTTGCTCGAGCGCATCACCACTTTTCAGGTGAAAGCCGGGGCGCCACTCTCCGAGGTGAAAATCTCGAAAGAGTTGAACATCAGCCGCACTCCAATTCGCGAGGCTCTTCAGCGCCTCGAGAAGGAGGGCCTCGTTCAGAGAACTGAATCTTCACGATTCACCGTGGCGCAGATTTCAATTAAAGAAGTTAATGAAGCGTGCGACCTTCTCGAAATCCTCGACACCTACATTTTCTCGGCCGCTTCGCAAAAGCTTTCCACTGAGGATGCTGACGAATTGCGACGTTTGGTCACGAAGATGAGCGAGGCATGCGACGAGAACGACCGAACATCCTGGACAGACGCTGACCGGATGTTCCATCAGGTTCTGAACCGTGTCGCAGGCAACGAACTGGTGGCGGACACCGTTCGTGAAACGCGTCGCCGAGTTCAGCGTTTCTGGATCCGCTCGACTGTAGGTCAGTTCGACAGGCTTCACACGTGCACGGTCGAACACTCACAACTTGTCGACGCCATCATCAACAAAGACATTGCCGCGATTGGCCCGGCAGTGACCGAGCACATCGGGCACCTTCGTGAAAACGTGGTGTCACTGCTGACGACAGTTGCGTTACTCACCGGAGACGATCGAGCCTAAACACTTTCGCGAGTCGGCGCTCCGAAAACTCGGCAAACAGACGTATCGCCCGCCTGAACACTTGTGAGGCGGGCGATTGTCCTGTGCCAAGGTAGCTACCGTGAGCAGTCGCTAGTCACTCGAGAATGCGGCATCGAATGCTGAGGTGGGAACTTCCCACAGAAGAGAGCGAACAAACTCGACCGCGTGCTTGGCTCCGTGAAGGCGGTCCATGCCGGCGTCTTCCCATTCAACCGAGATCGGGCCGGTGTATCCAATGGAGTTCAGCGCCCGGAACGCATCTTCCCACGGAACATCACCACGACCGGTGGATACGAAGTCCCAGCCGCGCCGAGGGTCAGCCCAAGCGCCGTGCGAGCCCATAATTCCATTCCGCCCGTTGCCCATGCGCATCCGGGTGTCTTTGCAGTCAACGTGGTAAATGCGGTCGGCAAAATCGAGGATGAAGGCGACCGGGTCAAGCCCCTGCCAGACCATGTGCGAAGGGTCCCAGTTCAACCCGAACGCATCTCGGTGATTTATGGCCTCGAGGCTCTTGACTGTCGTCCAGTAGTCATAGGCAATTTCTGAAGGGTGAACCTCGTGAGCGAACCGGACACCTTCAGAGTCAAACACGTCAAGAATGGGGTTCCAACGCGTTGCAAAGTCTTCGTAGCCGGCGTCGATAACGTCTTGGCCGACCGGTGGGAACATCGCCACGTACTGCCAGATGCTGGACCCCGTGAATCCGACAACGGTGTCAACGCCAAGCTTGCGAGCCGCGATGGCGCTCCGTTTCATTTCCTCGGCAGCGCGTTGCCGCACTCCCTCCTGGTCCCCGTCGCCCCATACCTTTGGGCCAACGATGGCTTTGTGACGGAAGTCAATGGGGTTGTCGCATACCGCCTGACCTTTGAGGTGATTTGAGATGGCGAAGACCTCAAGGTTGTAGCGCTTGAGCAGGTCACGCTTTTCCGCGATGTAGTCATCACTCTCGCTCGCAAGCCAGGGATCAAAATGATCTCCCCAGCACGCGAGTTCGAGCCCGTCGTAACCCCAGTCCGCGGCATACTTGGCGACCGTTTCAAGGGGCAAGTCGGCCCACTGTCCGGTGAAAAGAGTGACGGGGTGTGAATATTTCTCAGCCATGGGAATTCTCCAATCTATTTTTCTGGTGCGGTGAGTACGTGTGTGTTCTCTGCGCTGACCGCAATTGCTTCAAGAACCGCTTGAACGGCATGGCCGTCCGAGAAACTGGGCGACGCGGGCGCTCCGGTTTCAATTGATGTGAGGAATTCGAAGAACTGGTGTGTAAACGTGTGCTCCCACCCGATGATGTGGCCGTCCGGCCACCACGCAGCAAGGTAGGGATGTTGGGCCTCCGTCACCAGAATTCGGCGGTAACCCTGCTCACCAGCGGGGTCTTCGCGATCAAATAGCCACAGTTCGTTGAGGTTCTCCAGATTAAAAAAGATGCTCCCCGTGGTTCCGAAGATGCTGAGAGAGAGCTCATTTTTCTTGCCGGGCGCGTTTCGCGTCACGTCAAGATTTGCAACAGCACCGCCGGAAAGTGCCAACGTTGCAAGGGCCGCATCGTCGACTGTGACGGTTCCGAGCTTGCCGCTCCCGTCGGGGCGTTGATGTGTAAACGTTCGCAGGTGACCTGTTACGCCTTCGACCGACTTGCCTGTGAGGTGATGCATGAGGTCAACGACGTGCGCACCTAAATCTCCGAGCACGCCGGTGCCGGCTCGTTCTTTTTGGAGGCGCCAACTCATCGGCAAACTCGGGTCGCTGAGCCAATCCTGAAGATAAGCACCACGAATGTGGAGAATGTCACCGAGTCGACCGTCGGCAATAAGCTGCTTCGCGAGCATGAGCGCGGGAACGCGTCGATAGTTGAAGTTGACGGCCGACATGACGCCTCGCGCCTGGGCCGCCTCAGCGGCAGCGACCATGGCACGACTTTCCCCCATCGTATTTGCGAGAGGTTTCTCGACGATGACGTGCTTGCCGGCCTCGAGCGCCGCGATGGCGATGTCTGCGTGAGAATCACCCGGCGTGCATATGTCGACAATGTCAATCGTGGAATCTGCAATGACTTCTCGCCAGTCGGTGTGAGATCTATTCCACCCCAGCTCAGAGGCGGCGCGAGCCACGGCTGCAGAATCACGTCCGACGATTGATTCCATAATGATGCGCGGTGTCCGAAATGCCGCGTTGACGTTTCTCCACGCCTGGGAGTGGGCCCGCCCCATGAATCCGTAGCCAATCATCCCGACCCGGAATTCTTTTTCTTGCGAATCGGCCATCGAGTGCCTCATTTCTGTCTGCCTTTGTCGCCGCTGACAAAAACATTGAATTTAGTCCTTGCCAAACAATATACCTCTATGTATGTTTCTGTGTATACAGTTCCGAATACAAAAAAAGGCACAGCCCACAAGAGACAGAAAAGGAGCAAGAAGCCGTGGATATTTGGCCGCTCATTTTGCTCAACGGACTCACCTTGGGCGCGGTTTACTTCGTCGCATCCAGTGGTCTGACTCTGATCTTCGGGCTCATGCGAGTCATTACGTTGGCGCACGGAACCTCGTTTCTCTTTGGAGGTTACCTGGGATACGTTGCCGCCTCAGTGACGGGTAACTGGATAGTCGGACTCGTCGCGGGATTGGTCGCGGCGGGTCTCTTGGGGCTATTCACACATCAAGTGCTCATCCGTCGTTTTCAGGATGACGATATGCGCGTCGCTTTGATCACCCTTGGAGTGGCCGTCATTGGCACAGACCTCATGCTCGCCGTTTTTGGTGGCACCGCAACTCAGGTTCCGTTCCCGCAGGAATTCCAAGTTGCTCTTCAGATTCCAGGAATAGGTGATTACCCGCTCATTCGCCTCATCATTTTGGCTATTGCTGTGGTGTTGGGCCTGGCCATTTATCTCGTCATCGCGAGAACGCGATTTGGCTCAATAGTTCGAGCCGGCGTAGATGACGCGCCGATGACCTCGGCCACAGGAGTGAATGTTCGAGTGGTATTTGCGGTTATCTTTGCCGTTGGTTCAGCGCTGGCGGGACTCGCCGGTGTAATTTCGGGAACACTCTTTCCCCTTCTCCCGGGGCAAGACGGAAGTTACCTCTTGTTCTCTCTTGTGGTTGTCATTGTGGGGGGAATGGGCAGCATCCCCGGAGCCGCAATCGGCTCGGTACTCGTCGGCGTGGTGTCGCAATTCGCACTTGTTGTGGCACCGACGTATGCGTTCGTTCTGACCTTCGCTCTCATGGTGATCGTCTTGGCCGTCCGCCCTCAAGGAATCATGGGTCGCCCAGCATGAGTTCTTCGAAGCAAACATCGGCACACAGCGGTACGTGGAAGCGGTGGGTCACCACGCAAAACGTGGTTGTCGCTGTCGTCATCGTGCTTGGCGTCATCTTTCCCCTCGTCGTTGACCGACCGAGATTCTGGCTGCCAAATATCGGCGTGCGAACCTTGTGGATGGGCACCATCGCGATGAGCTTGGTATTCCTCAACAAGTACGTGGGACTTCTCTCCCTCGCTCAGATGACATTTGCGGGAATCTGCTCCTATGGAATCGGATACTTCTCGGTAACCATGGGATTGCCCATCATCCCGTCGATCATTCTGTCTCTCGGCGTGGGATCCCTCGCGGGATATATCACTGCGCTCATAGCGGTTCGCACCAAGGCTATTTATTTCATGATGATCACGCTTGCGCTGAGTCAGGTGTTCTATTCGTGGGCTTCCCAAGCAATCGAGGTCACCAACGCTCGACGGGGCATCGCTCCCATTCCGCGGCCAAATTTGGGATTTATCGACCTCAACGACATCACGACCTTTTATTACTTCGCACTCTTTTTGGCCGTCCTGTCGTACGTGATTTTCCGTTACACCGCGAAGTCGCAGTTCGGCCTCGCGATTCAGGGAATCAAGGACAGCCCGGAACGAATGAGTGCCCTGGGGTACAACGTCAATCGGTACCGGACCGCTGCGCTCACATTGGCCGCCTTTGTGGCATCAATCGGCGGCGTGATTCTTGTCTTTGACCGCAATCAAGTCGACCCAAGTTTTGTCAGCCTCGACTCGACACTCAACATCCTGGTGGTTGCCGTGGTGGGAGGCATCGGTTCCCTTGGCGGTGTTTTCATTGGGGGGCTTGTCTTTGCCCTGCTTCAAAACTTTGCTCAAGACTTCACTGATCGATACATGACGCTGACGGGATTGGTGTTTATCGGCGTCCTTCTCTTCTTCCCAGCCGGACTTGTCGGCCTGGGTCCCATAATCCGACGACTTTTTTCGAAACGGGCAAAGACGTCCGCCTCGAAGGCGTCGTCCGATACGCCGACCGTCGAAAGGCGTGCTGGCACACACAACAAGAAAGGGCAACACAAATGAAATCACTGCTCAAAAAGAGGCTTCTGCCTGTAGTTGCTGTTGCAGCTGCGGCCGGCCTCGCCCTGTCCGGCTGTTCAGCCGGCGGTGGAGGAGAAACCAAGGAAATCAAGATCGGCGTGCTCGCAACCGACAAGGGCAACCTTGCTTTCGGTATGGATGAGGCCAAGGCTGCTATCGGTGTTTCGATGGCCGCAATAGGCGGAACCATCGACGGTGGCGAAATCGACGGTGTCCCTGTCACCATCGTTTACGAAGGCACGGACGGCACGAGTGCATCCGCACAGACCGCTGTCAAGAAGCTCGTCGAAAATGACGGCGTTGACATCGTGTTCGGACCCGTCTCGGGTGACGAAGGTGAAACGGTTGTTCAGTACGCACTGACCACCCCTGAGGTCACCTATGTCAACGGTTCAGCAAGCCCGGTCGGCATGACACTCGCGGGAGCGGACAACTTCTTCCGTTTCCACGGTGACTCGGCCATGTGGATGGGTGGTCTCGGTGACTACGCATACAACGACAAGGGCTACAAGAAGATTTACGCCATCGCAGAGGACTACTCGTTCCCCTACGACAACGCTGGTGGATTCTTCTCGGAGTTCTGTGCAGCCGGTGGCAGCGTGACGGGTAACTCCTGGGTGCCTGTTGGTACTACCGACTACTCGTCGATCATCGCGCAGATTCCTGCGGACACGGACGCCGTGTACGTCGGTCTCGGTGGTGCAGACGCCGCTAGCTTCCTCTCGCAGGCCGTTACTGCAGGCGTGAAGAAGCCACTCGTTGGTGGAACCATCGCCGTCGACACGACCGCTCTTTCGGGTGACGCTAACATCGCTGATGTTGCCGTCGGAACGATTGCTGGTGGCCCGGTCCCCGGACCTGACTACAGCAGCCCGGAATGGCAGGCTTTTGTTGCTGAGTACGCAAAGCAGCCCAAGGCTTTCCCGAGCCCGTCGATCTTCTCGATCCTCTACTACAACTCGTTCAACTCGCTTCTCCTCGCTTTGGAAGAAGTCAAGGGACAGCTGGGTAGCCCGGACCAGAAGGACCTTCGTGCAGCTCTCACCGCGCTTGAATGGACCAGCCCGACTGGTGTGATCAAGCTCGACGCCAACCGTCAGGCCATCGTGGACAACTTCCTCATCGAGGTTGTGCAGGGTGCCGACGGCAAGCTCACGACCAAGCAGATTAGCCAGACCAGCGGTGTTAAGCAGGGCACAAAGACCTACGACCGCTTCGAAGGCTGCCCGAACTAAATCTCGGGTAATACCTGTTTCAGAGTAAAAAAGGAGCCGATCATGCCCACTCGGGAAATCGCAATCGCACTGACAGATGTTGACAAGCGCTTTGGTGGCCTTCGCGCCGTCAAGAACGTGTCACTGGAAGTGCGTGCGGGAGAACGAGTGAGCATGATCGGCACCAATGGTGCGGGCAAGTCCACACTGTTCAATCTCATTGCCGGTGTATTTCCGGTGAGCGCTGGAAGCGTTTCCATGTTTGGTTCCGTAGTTACCAAACAGAACACTGCCAAGCGAGCGAGAAATGGGCTTGCCCGCACATTCCAAACGTCACGTCTCTTCGAGCAGTTAACGGCGGAGGAGAACGTTTTTATCGCACTCGGTGGTCGTGGCCTGGGGTGGCGAAGCCTGTTCCCCGCAAGAAGTATCGAACGAAAGTGGAACCGCGTCGCCGAACTCCTCACCACAGTGGGGCTCAGCTCAGAGAGCGGACGACGCGTCGCCGATCTGTCGCATGGAGAACAACGTCAGCTTGAGCTAGCGATGGCACTCGCCGCAGATCCCAAAATTTTGATGTTGGATGAACCCGCAGCCGGATTTTCGCCAGCAGAGCGGCAGCAGTTGGTGAAGATGCTCACCACGCTGCCTTCCGAGATCACACTCCTGTTGATTGAGCACGACATGGATATCGCACTTCAGGTCGCCGATCGAGTGATCGTGATGCATGACGGTTCCAAGATTCTTGAAGGTACTCCTGATGAAATCCGCGCGAGTCAAGTCGTTCGTGACATTTACCTCGGAGGTGGGCATGCCTAACAATTCAGCTCTCTCGCAAAGCACGTTGGAAGTCAAAGATCTGAACGTTTATTACGGTCGCGTTCACGTTCTCCAAGATGTTTCGTTCGCCATGGGTGCCGAGCCTCTCGGCGTGCTGGGGCGAAACGGAATGGGGAAGTCAACGCTTGTCAAGGCGTTGATGGGTTTCGTCCCCGCTAACAGTGGCCAGGCTCTGTTTCAAGGCAAAGAAATTCTCGGCCTCCCTTCCTACAAAGTAAATCGACGTGGAATCGCGTACGTCCCGCAGGGTCGTCGAATCTTCCGATCGCTCTCAGTGCACGAGCACCTCACAATGGTGGGTGCACCGAAAGATGCACCCTGGAATATTGAGGCAATCTACGAAACTTTCCCTCGCTTGGCTGAGCGGAAAAAGAACGGCGGTGCGGATCTCTCGGGTGGCGAGCAGCAGATGCTTGCGATTGCGCGCGCTCTACTATCAAATCCGCGACTTCTCATCATGGATGAGCCATCCGAGGGTCTCGCTCCGACCATCGTGGATCACATCGCAGAGGTTTTCCGTTCACTCGTAGCAGCCAACCAGGCCGTCTTGCTCATCGAGCAAAACTTGCGGTTTGCGACCGAGCTTTGTGACCGCATTCTGTTCATGGTGAATGGACAGATCGCGGCAGACCTGCCCGCGAAGACTGTGGCAAGTGATAGCTCAGTTCAACAGAAGTTCCTCGGGGTCGTGTAGCCCTCGAGCCCACAACGGCGACCATCCACCACAACACCGACTAGGAAATCTTCATGGCAAAGGTTCGTCGACAGTTCCCCCGACCTCGAGACCTCGCACCTCTTCTCAAGTTCAAGTCACCTGACCTGAATGCAAAGCGGAGGCGCCTGAACAAGGCCCTCACAATTTACGACCTGAGAGACATAGCGGCCAGGCGAACTCCTCGCGCGGCCTTCGACTACACCGAAGGCGCCGCAGAGGCTGAAATTTCTTTGGCCCGAGCGCGACAGGCATTCGAGGACATTGAGTTCCACCCGGCAATCCTGCGGGACGTTTCACACGTTGACCCGAGCTGCACGATATTGGGCGGCCAGAGCGCCTTGCCATTCGGCATCGCACCCACGGGGTTCACCCGCATGATGCACACGGAGGGGGAGTGGGCGGGTGCCGGGGCGGCGCACCGTGCCGGCATCCCGTTCTCGTTGTCAACGATGGGCACCACGTCGATCGAAGATGTGGCTGCAACCAATCCGGGTGGCCGAAACTGGTTCCAGCTCTACATGTGGAAAGACCGTGACCGGTCGATGGCGCTCGTCGAGAGAGCTGCCGCGGCGGGATTCGACACACTCCTCGTGACCGTCGACGTTCCCGTGGCAGGGGCTCGTCTGCGCGACAAGCGCAATGGCATGTCGATTCCACCGTCACTGACACCCGGAACAATTCTCAACGCCATTCCACGCCCAGAGTGGTGGATCAATTTCCTCACGACCGAACCACTGGCATTTGCGAGCCTGGATCGGTGGAGCGGGACTGTTGGTGAATTACTCGACACCATGTTCGACCCGACGGTCACATTTGAGGACCTGGTCTGGATTCGCAAGCAATGGCCCGGAAAGGTCGTGGTGAAAGGCGTTCAGACTGTCGAAGACTCTAAGCGGGTTGTTGACACAGGTGTTGACGGCCTCATCTTGTCGAACCACGGTGGTCGACAGCTCGACCGGGCCCCCATTCCCTTTCATCTACTTCCCGATGTGGTCAAGGCCGTCGGTAAGAAGACGGAGATTGTTGTCGACACAGGCATCATGTCGGGGAGCGACATCGTTGCGTGCATCGCTCTTGGTGCAAAGTTCACCCTCAT
Source organism: Actinomycetota bacterium (assembly GCA_947450345.1). Classification (GTDB taxonomy): domain Bacteria; phylum Actinomycetota; class Actinomycetes; order Actinomycetales; family Microbacteriaceae; genus UBA963. The sequence goes on along the minus strand of CANFVD010000019.1, from coordinate 5,548 downwards.
CGGCCGCGCATACCTTTACGGACTCATGGCGGGTGGTGAAGCGGGTGTTGATCGTGCCATCGATATTCTTCGCGAACAGATTGTTCGCACGATGCGTTTGTTGGGAGTCACGTCACTCGGAGAGCTCACGCCGGATCATGTCACGCAACTCTCGCGATTCACTCGTTTGACACCTCGATAACTTCGGAGGCGCTGTCACGCACATCCCGCTAACGTGTGAGAAGTGAAGAAGACTTACGATGTGGTCATTGTTGGCGGCGGCCACAACGGCTTGACTGCCGCCTCATATCTGGCGCGCACCGGCCGTTCGGTGGCCGTGCTTGAGCGCCTTGATCACGTGGGAGGCGCCGCCATTTCGGCCGAGGCCTTTGATGGCGTGGATGCGCACCTCTCGCGTTACTCGTATCTGGTCTCGCTTCTCCCGCAGCGCATCATCGACGATCTGGGGCTCGAGATCCGCCTGGTTCGCCGTCGCTATTCGTCGTACACCCCGGTTCCCGGTGCTCCAGAAAAAGGCTTGCTGGTCGACAACCATGATCCAAAAGCCACCGCCACATCGTTCGCGGGTATCGGCGAGGCAAGTGACGCTAGCGGTTTTGAGACGTTCTATGGCAAGACCGCCCGCTTTGCCCAAAAACTCTGGCCGAGCGTGACCGAGCCGTTGCTCACACGCTCGCAGGCGCGAGAATTGGTGGGAGATGATGAGCTCTGGAACGCCTTCATTGAGCGCCCTCTTTCCGATGTGATCGAGGCTGACCTGGACGGTGACATCGCTCGCGGTGTGGCGCTGACCGACGCTCTCATTGGCACATTTGTGTCGGCCGAGTCCGAGTCGTTGGACCAGAATCGGTGCTTTTTGTACCACGTCATCGGCGGCGGCACGGGTGACTGGGATGTGCCTATCGGTGGCATGGGTGCCGTGTCCGGGGAGCTTGCGCGCGTGGCCCGAGAGGCTGGGGCAGAGATCATCACGTCGGCCGAAGTTACCGCGATTCGCGGCGGTGCCCCCGGTGGCACTTCCGAGGTTGACGTTGTTCTCGACGGCGAGGATCACACGCTCGAAGCCGGTTGGGTGCTGGCCAACGTCTCGCCCTGGGTGCTCGGCCAACTCACCGGTAATGCGCTGCCCGATTCGGTCCGCCCGGAAGGCGCGCAGATCAAGGTCAACCTCTTGATCACGCGCCTGCCCAAGCTTGCCGATGAGACCGTGACACCGGAACAAGCCTTCGGTGGAACGTTCCACATCAACGAGTCGTACACGCAGCTTGCTGCCGGATATGCCGCCGGAGCCGCCGGAGAGATTCCCTCGCCCCTTCCGTGTGAGATCTACTGCCACTCGCTGTCTGACCCAAGCATCCTGTCTACCGACCTGCGCGAAGCCGGGTACCAGACACTCACCGTTTTTGGTCTGCACGTGCCGCACGCCCTGCTCACGCGCGACAACAACGACGAGATGCGCGCCACCCTCGTGGCCGCGGTGCTGGCCTCGCTCAACTCGGTGCTCGCTGAGCCCATCGAGGACTGTCTGGCCACCGACGGCAACGGCAACCCGTGTGTTGAAGGCAAAACCACGATTGACCTTGAGGATGCGCTCAACATGACCGGCGGCAACATCTTCCACGGGCTGCTCTCGTGGCCCTGGCTCGAGGACGACGCCGATCTCTCGACGCCGGCAGCCCGCTGGGGCGTGGGCACCGACCATCCGCGCATTCTCATGTGTGGATCTGGTGCGCAGCGCGGCGGAGCAGTCAGCGGCATCGGTGGGCACAACGCCGCCATGGCACTACTCGAAGCCGACGCCTGAGCTCTATCGACTCATTTACGCCGGGCGCAAGAATCAGAGATTCGCGTTGCGCCTCATTCTCCGGTGTGCAGAGAAGCTCAAAATGCCGAGAGCGAATACCCCGAGAGCAACCCCGAAGACAGCGACGGTTGGGAAGCCTGTCGAAGGCAATGACCCGCCCGGGCTTTCAGGAACTACGCCAGACCATGTGATGTCGGCATCGCCACACGTGTTTGTGGTGCGAATGGTGACAGAGAACGGACCTCCCTCGGCAAAATCTCCCGACAAAGCTCCGGTGACCGGGTCGAGAGCGATGCCCGCAGGCAAAGCCCCATCCGCCACCACAAAACTGGTTGCCGGCAACGGAAGTGTCTCGAGTTGGCCGTTGAAGGGAGATCCCAGGACGGGATCCTCAGGAGCGCTTGACCATTGGGCAACGGACGGAAGGTCGTACTGATTGATCGTGGTTTCGCGACGAACGTTGTAATCCGACAGGCTAAGCGCGTCCTCCATGAAGGCGCCTTCATACAACAGACACAGCGCGCTGGCAGAGTCGCCAGTTTTTTCGGCAATTTTTGACTTTACGGTTTCAATCGTGTCGGACAACTCCACATCGAGCACGATTGCCGCACCGTCGACCGGTTGCGAATACACCTGCATTGCGAAAACGGGCCCAGCCGCCACGATAGAAAGGAGAACCGATCCCCCTAAGCCAAAGGCAAGCACCTGACGTTTTCTCATCCAGAAATCCTTAATCTAGTTTAGAGAAGACTCTACTATCTCTGAGTTTGCCTCGTGGTGGTGCAAGACCATCGTGTCGCACCCTGCTACCACTCGCCGAGGACGGCCTTCTTCAGGGTGTCGAGCCCGGTGCCGCCAATGTCCAAAGCCCGTTTGTGCCACGCCTTCAGGTCGAAGGATGCCCCCTCGCGACGCTCGGACTCAGCGCGAAGTTGCTCCCAGATGCGTTGGCCGACCTTGTAAGACGGTGCTTGGCCCGGCCAGCCGAGGTAGCGGTTCACCTCAAAACGCACGAACCCCTCCTCGAGGAGCACGTTGTTGCCCATGAACTCGAGGGCGTAGTCGGCGTCCCAGACGCCGTTGCCGTCGGGTCGTTGTTTGCCGAGGTGCACACCGATGTCCAGCACCACGCGGGCTGCCCGCATCCGCTGACCGTCGAGCATGCCGAAGCGGTCGCCGTCGTCATCGAGGTAGCCGAGTTCCGCCATCAGTCGCTCGGCATACAGCGCCCACCCTTCGGCATGCCCGCTCGAACCAGCCAGTTGGCGGCGCCACGTGTTGAGCTGACCCGCGTTGTAGACGGCTTGGGCAACCTGAAGATGATGACCGGGAACACCCTCGTGGTACACGGTCGTTGTCTCGCGCCAGGTGTCGAACTCTGTTATTCCCTCGGGTACGCTCCACCACATGCGCCCCGCGCGCGAGAAATCGTCACTCGGGCCGGTGTAATAGATGCCGCCGTCTTGCGTGGGTGCGATGCGACACTCGAGTTTGCGCATCTGTTCGGGGATGTCGAAGTGTGTCTTGCCCAGTTCACGGATTGCGGTATCGGAGAGATTTTGCATCCACGCTTGGAGGGCATCGGTGCCCTGAATCTTTCGCGCGGGGTCGTTGGCGAGAAACGCAACCGCTTCCGCGACACTCCCACCGCAGAGTCGTTTGGCAATCGTCTCCTGCTCATCGACCATGCGGGCAAGTTCCTCGAGGCCCCACTCGTAGGTTTCGTCCAAGTCGACTGTTGCGCCCAGGAATCGGCGCGAGTGAAGCTGATAGAGCTCTCGGCCAACGCCGTCGTTCTCATGTGACGCGGGAGCGAGCTCATCCCGCAGGAAAGTAGCAAATTCGCCATAGGCGGTGCGAGCCAACTCGGAGTTCTCCCGGAGTTGTGCGCGAAGCGAGGCGGGCAGCGACGCTGTCGCGGTGCCGGTGCCAAAGTCGACGAAAAAGCCGTCATCTGCAGCATTGCGTTCCGCCTGATCAATCACCTCGTTGATTTGGCGGCGTGCAGGAACATGTCCTTCTCGGATGCCCTGCCGCAACGTTTCGCGATAACCCCGCAACGCCGCACCCACATTGCTGAGTTTCGTGGCGATGGTGGCCCAGTCATCCTCGGTTTCTGTCGGCATGAGGTCGTAGACCTCGCGCACCGCCTGGGCGGGCGAGGCGATATTGTTCAGGTCGCGGAGATGCCACCGGGCGGCGCTTGTCTCGAGAGCGAGGCGGAGTTCGGCGGTGAGGTCGGCCTGGGTGACCCGGTCGACATCGTCGCGTGCCGTTGCCGAGTCCAGTGCCGACAAAGTGCGTTTCGCCGCGGCTTCCCACGCGGCGTGACCTTCGGGAGAAAGATCGCCGTAACCGGTGACGTCGCCCTCGCGACCGAGCCACACCCGATAGTCGGGGTCGAGCTCGCAGAGGGTGTCGACCCACTCCTCGGCGATGCGGTCGAGTTCGGTGGGTTGCCTCTGTTCCGTCACGATGAGACCCGGCTCTAGTAAATGCCGGGGATGATGCGGTACTTGACCTTGGCTGTGTACTTCGCCCACAACGACCCATACTTTGCCTCGCAAATCTTCTCGTCATCGCGTTCACGAGTGACAAAGAGGGCGACGTAGTAGAGCGGGTACAGCCAGATCATCCAGATGCCGTAGTAACCCGTTGCGGCGGCGATGGCCACGGCTTGGAGGATTTCACCCAGGTAGTTGATGTGACGGCTACCGCCCCAGAATCCGTTGACCAGCAGGGAGTTCTTTCCGTTCGTGAGGGATTCGGGAACGATTCCGAAGAAGCTGCGCTCGGGAGCGGTCTTGAAGCGGAACTTCTGCATGTTGGCGCCGCGGGTGAGAACCCAGCCACCGAAGAAGAGGGCTCCACACATCACCGTGGCCCAGGTGGGGATGCCCGGGTTGGGCAGGTCGGCGGTGAACCAGAGCGACACTGTGTAGAAGTAGGGGTAGAAGGCCAGACAACCGAAGCCGAGCTTGAAGCCCACCCGCTCGGCAATAAAGTCGTAGGTCCAGAGGTGCACGCGCTCGAAGATCAGGTATTCGAAGCAGAACCACGTGAGCATGCCGCAGGCAAGCAAGAAGCCAGGGTTGATCTCGGCAACGTTTGTGATGTGGAACACCGCGAACGAGAGAACATTGAGTTGCAGGAGCACCGCGCCTACGAGGTAGAGCCACACCTTGGCGTCGAGTAGGTCGCCTCTGTACTGTGCCTGCTTTGACCGGCCGAACCAGAAGTCAGCCAGGAACGAGGAGCGCACGGGCGGGAACTTGAGCACGATGAACAGCGCATAGACGAGTCCGATGACGACGGCGCCGATCAGGCCCCACCACCGCGTCTCGTAGAGCCACGTAAACGGCACCAGGTTGGTGAAACCGAGCACCAGCCACAGGGCGATGCTGGCAACGAGTACGTAGCGTCCGTTGATGCGGTAACGCAATACCTCGCCCGTGGCGTCGTCGATGACGTAGCCCTTGACGCGGTGAGAGGGAATCACAAGGTGCAGCAGCGTGATCACGGCATACGCAATGAGCGGGGTGATCAGACCCAAAAAGATAGTCACGACAAGCCTCCAGTGTTCTTGGACATAATACCGATGGCGGCACGCCTACTCAGGAGTCGGGTCATCATGAATCGGCCAATTTTGTTCACGGGGCCGGGCACCACAACGGGTCCGTGGCCCAGGGCATCCAACGTCGCCTCAGCCACCGTGACAGGAGGAAGTGTTCCGGGGGCCGGCTT
>CANFVD010000018.1 GCA_947450345.1 Actinomycetota bacterium | reverse complement strand
GCACCTTGCCCACTCCGGTGGTGTGCAGGGGCAGGTGTCCCCCCGAGCGCGACGAAATGGGGATGCTGCGCTCACCGACGAGTCGGTCTACGTAGAGCGCCTGACCGCGGTCGAGTACGGCAAGAGTGATATTCTCGCCGGTCTCTTCGTAGAGGCGCGCGAGAGTGGGAAGGGCACGTTCGCGCAGCTGCTCGCTCACGGGAGCTAACTGAGCAATCGACCACAGGCGCGTGCCAATGCGATAGCGCTTGTCCTGACCCCGCACCAAGAAGCCGCCCGTGACCAGCTCCGCGACAACGCGGTGCGTGCTCGACATGGGCAACTTTGAGGCGGCCGAAAGTTCGGAGAGGGTGAGCGCGTGAGCGCGCGACGTGAAGCACGCGAGGACCGCGATGCCACGACCAATCGAGGAGACGGGCGCTCCGGAGGTAGTGCGGGCGGGACTCATATCGTGAAATCAACCCTTCGGGGAGGTCGGGAGAGGCGGATTTGCCCCGTCTCCGGGCCTTCCGCCTAGCGGTAACCGCCTCTGCGAGCATTACACGGATGCACGCCATTGTCCAACCGGCCTCCAAGGGTTGGCTCGGACGATCGTGTGGGGAGACGCGCTAAGCGCTGCGCGGCATCTCCCCGGCCCACACCGCACGAACGTTCGTGAACTCGTGCATGCCCTCGATCGACAACTCACGGCCATAACCGCTCAACTTGACACCACCGAACGGCAGGCGCGGATCTGAGACCACGATTCCGTTGATGAACAGGGCGCCTGATTCAATGCCCTTGCCCAGCTCGAGTCCGGCATTCATGTCGGCCGTCCAGATGCTCGCGGCGAGTCCGTACTGCGATGCGTCGGCCAGCTCAATGGCCTCCTCCGCGCCGTGGGCCTTCACGATGGCCATCACCGGACCAAACGTCTCTTGGTTGAACACGGGCATGTCGGGAGTGACGTCTGCCAGCACGGTGGGGGCATAGAAGTTTCCGGGCCCCTCGATACGGTGGCCACCCGTGATCACGCGGGCACCCATTTTCACTGAGGCCTGAACCTGAGCATCGATGTCGTCGACGAATGAGGGTTTGGCCAGCGGGCCAATCTGCGTGTCATCGGACACCGGGTCGCCAATGCGAAGCGCGGCCACGAGGTCACCCACGCGCTGCTCGAAGTCGGCAATCACCGCGGCATCGACCACGAAACGCTTGGCGCAGAGGCAGCTCTGCCCGGTGTTCACAAACCGAGCACGAACCGCCAACGGCGTAATGGCGGGAACGTCGGCATCGCCCAGAATGACGAACGGATCGCTGCCACCCAGTTCGAGCACGGTCTTCTTGAGTGCACGCCCGGCAGCCTCGGCCACCTGCGCGCCCGCGCCCTCGCTGCCCGTGAGAGTGACGGCGGCCACGCGCTTGTCGGCGATGACGTCGTTCACCTGGGAGTGCGCGCTCAGTACAAGCGTCTGAAAAAGGTCGGCCGGGTAGCCGGCGCGCTCGAAGATGCTCTGTATGGCGAGCGCCGATCCGGTGACGTTCGAGGCGTGCTTGAGCAGGCCACCGTTGCCCGAGGTCAGTGCGGGAGCGGCGAACCGAATCACCTGCCAGTAGGGAAAGTTCCACGGCATCACTGCGAGCACAACGCCGATGGGCTCGTAGGCCACGAAGGACGTGACCGCCTCGGTCTTCACGGCCTTGTTGGCGAGAAAATCGGCCGCGTTGTCGGCGTAAAAGTCGCATGTGACGGCACACTTGAGCACCTCCGCACGTGCCTCGGTAATGGGCTTGCCCATCTCCACACTGATCAGACGCGCGTGGTCTTCCACCTCGTCGCGCAGGATTTTCGCCACATTGCGCAAGAGCGCGGTTCGCGAGGCGATGTCGGTCGTGCGCCACGCACGCTGGGCATCCGCGGTGCGCTGTAGGGCTGCATCCAGACTCGCCGCGTCCAACCCGGGGTATTCGGCCAGCTTTTCGCCGGTTGCCGGGTTGACGGTGGTGACTGTGATCACAGACGGTCCTCGGAATATGTGCGTCGAGCCGACGGCACGCGGTACTCGGGGTTAGGGCTGTCGCCCGCCACCACCGTGTTGCGAATCGCACCCAAACCCTCGATGGTCATTTCAACGACATCGCCCACCTGAAGAGGCGCGGGAGTGTCGTACTGCTTCGATCGACTCCAGTGCTCGCTCATGGCGCCCATGCCCGCGGTGCCCGAGGCGAGGACGTCGCCGGCACCCACGTTCGTGCCGCGCGCGGCGTGCGCCAGCAGCTCTTCGAACGACCACGACATGTTCTTGAGCGAATCGCGTCCGTATTCGACATCGTTGACCGTGACCACCATTTCGAGGTCGAGTCGATCGCCCTCGCGATACTGCTCAAGCTCATCGGGGGTCGTGATCCACGGGCCGAGCGTGTTGGCAAAGTCCTTGCCCTTGTTGGGGCCGAGGCCGACCTGCATTTCACGGCCCTGAATGTCGCGAGCCGACCAGTCGTTAAAGATGCAGTAGCCGGCGATGTAATCGCTCGCCTGCTCGGCGGTGATGTTGCGTGCCATCTTCTTCACGACAATCGCCGCCTCGAGTTCGAAGTCGAGGCGCTGCGTGAGCGGCGGAATGGGCACGCCATCGGTGGCCCCATAGAGCGACCACGGATTCATGAAGTAGTAGCCGGGCGCCTCAAACCACGCCTCAGGCACGGTGCCGTCGCCGTCAAACGACTTCTTCATGCCGGCAACGTGGGCTTCGAACGTGAGGAAGTCGCGCATGGCACGCGGCTCAACGGGAGGAAGAAACTGGACTTCCTCGATCGGCATGCGGTGTCGACGGCCGGCACTCGACTCGAGAGCATTGCGCTCGGCAATGGGCAGGTTCAGGATGTCGATCACGCTCAGCGCAGAATCAACCTTCTGTACTTTTCCGTTGAAGATGACGCACGTGAGGGGCATGCCCTGGTGCAGGTACCGACCGATCTTCATGTCTAGAAGTCCAGCGTCTCGTAGAAGTCGCGCTGACGCGTTTCGAGAACCGGGATGGCGACTCCCAATGCCCACTCCTTGAAGTGGTCGTATTCGGCGTGTGCCTTGAACGCGTCCTCGCTCGTGTACACCTCAAAGATGCGGAACGTGTTGGGAACCTCGGGGTCTTGGTAGGCCTGGTAGTAGATGTTGCCCTCTTCGGTGCGCGAGGCGGGCGAGAGGTGCTTCAGCGCCTCGGCCACCTTGTGCGCTTCGCCCTCTTTGGCAATCCAGGTTGCGCTGCAGACAAATGCCATGGTGTGGGTTTCCCTTCATTGAGCCCTCAGCGGGCGGCTATTTCGAATGTAGACGGAGATGCGGGCGATTCGATATCGCGAGTGTGGATACGACTTATCGGGGCGCGCAACGACATGGCCCGGTGTGAGGCTCTAGCCCTCGGCAGGTCGAGGGCCGGAACTGCCCGACGTGTATTCGATCATCCAGCCCTCGATGGTGCCCGATGCCTCAAACTCGGCCACGTTGACCACGCGACGGGCATCGTCGAGATTGTTGAGAAACGGCGTGGTGACGAGCACATCAACCAGTTCACGGCTGGCAGCGTCATCCACCAAGTCAGCTCCCAACACCAGAATCGTGACGTCGGCGTGACGTCGGGCATCAATAACAACGTCGGGGCGATCGGTGTGAACGGCGCGAACACCCGCCACCTTGTTGGTCACAATGGCTTCGGCGGCACCCGTTCCGCCCACGACGATTCCCCGGGAATCAACGCCGGCATCCTCGTCCTCAATAACGGCTTGGGCTGCCCGAATGGCGTAGATCGTGTAGTCGTCGTTGTCGTCGAACTCTTCAGACGCGTGCCACACCACGTCGTGACCGTCGGCGCTCAGTCGCGACTCGAGCGCCCGGGCGCGCGCGTAGCCCTGATAGTTGGCAGAGATGTGAAACCTCATGAGGAGACCTCCCAGTGGTTGCGATTGACGGTTGCCGAGTCGCCAGCGAGGTAGCGCACGAAGCGTGCCTCGGGGTCGCGTTCGGCAATGATTTTCTGTAGCCGGGCGAAGTTGTCGTCGGCCATGAATTTCAGCTGCCGATTGGTCATGTCGCTGTCGCCGAGATACTGGCCCACGGTGACCGGTTGCGCGGCGACCATGGCGTCATTGAGCCACGCGCGGTTACGCGCGTCGTTGGCCGAGTCCTCATAGGCCAGATAGGTCGCAATGTAGGCCGGGCTCTGCAACGAGAACGCCATGTCGGGTAGTTCGCGCATGAGGCCGTTGCCAAACCAAATCGTGAAGGCATCGGGCTCGGGCGACGTCGTGAAGACGGGAGTCAACGCCTCCACGATGTCGTGGACCTCGCCATCAACCCACACGTTGTCGGCGTAGTAGCGCCAGTTCTCCGGGTTCATCTGAATCTGCGACTCGCGCTGTTCGGCCAGCGACGACTCGGCCATCACGTTCTCAAACGCGCGGTCGATAATCGGGCACGTTTGCAGGGGCGCCAGTGCCTCGTGCCCCGCCTCGGGCGAATCCACCAGAGCGACTCCGGTCACCACAAATACCCGCTTGCGGGGCTCGCCATCCACCGACGGCGGACAGAGACTGACACACACAATTTCGACATCGGGCGAGATGGTGGGCTCCACCGCGTACATCCAGGTCATGACCTCGGCGAAGTCTGCGATGTCGTAAACCTGCACGCTGTGGAAGAGGTGCTGAAAGCGCGGTCGGGTCTTCAGGTGAAACTTCGTGACGATTCCCGGGAAGGATGGCCCGGCACCGCGGGCGGCCCAGTACAGGTCGGAATTCCGCTCGGCGTCGGCCCGAACCAGTTCCCCCTCGGCGGTGACCACGTCGATGGCCACGACGGACTCGGCGGCCCATCCCCAGCCGCGTTGACACCAGCCCTGACCTCCCTGTAGCAGGAAGCCACCGATGCCGACGGGCGGGCAGTGGCCGCCGTTGAAGAAGCGACCCCTCTCGGCCAAGAACGGGTCAAGTTCGTTGCCGCCCTGAATGGCCGGGCCTCCCGAGACGATGCCCGTTGCCTCGTCGTACGCGGCCGAGTTCAGCTTGCCCAGATCAATGAGGAGTGTGTTGTTCTGCACACTCCAGACGGCCCACGAGTGCCCGCCCGAGCGCACGGCGACCGAGAGGCCGTTATCGGCCGCGTAGCGAACACCGGCGACAACGTCGTGCTCGTTCTCGGCAACGAGAACGGCGCTGGGTCTGCGGTCGGTGGGTCGGCGCGCGTTGAAGACCCGCGCGAAGACGGCCTCCTCAAAACCGGCATCGCCGGGAACATAAAGTTTTCCGCTGAAGTCGCTCATCCGAGAACTGATCCTCCTCCATCAACAACGAGGTTGATTCCGGTAATCCACGACGCCTCGTCCGACGCCAGAAAGAGTGCGGCATTCACAATGTCTTCCGGCTGACCGACCCGGCCCAGCGGGATGCGCGCAATGTTGTCTTTGAAGGGCTGCGGGCCACTCTCCACCAGCCACTCGGTGGACGGCGTCACCGTGAACCCGGGGCTGACACACACCACGCGGATCTTGTGCGAACCGCCCTCGACGGCCAACTGCTGCGTGAGGTTGATTACGCCCGCCTTGGCGGTGCCGTGCGCGTTTTGCGGCATGAACTCCACGCCACGCGTACCCGCGATCGACCCCACGTTGACGATCACTCCCGCGGTTTTCTTGAGGTGCGGCCATGCCGCCTTGCACGCATAAAAGACGAGATTGAGCTCGTTGTTCATGACGTAATCCCAGTCGTCGATCGACAGCTCGTCGACCGCGCCGAACCTCGGCATCGAGGCGTTGTTGTAAAGAACGTCGATGCGCCCGTGCACGTCAGCCGCCGCATCGATCCACTTCTGAGCCTCACCGGCATCAGCAAGATTCACCGGTGCAAAGTTCGTGATGTCACCGCCGGCAGCACGCACGAGGTCGACGGTCTCGTTGGCCCCATCGGCGATGAGGTCGCATCCCACGACTTTGGCGCCCTCGGCAGCAAAGCGCAGCGCGGCTTCGCGCCCCATTCCGCCACCGATACCGGTGATGAGCACAACCTTGCCGTCGAAGCGTGCCATGACGACTCCTTCGTCGAACCTATCGATGTGTGTAGCGAACGCTGATGAACGAGTTAGACCGGAGGAGCGACGAACAGACCGAGGTCGACATCGTTGAACGATTCGCGAGCAATCAACTCGGTGAACTCGTTGGCCGTGCCCCACTGGTCTTGCGTGGTGACCTTCGTGACGTCAAGCACGCTGGGGTGCCACGCGTCTTCGTCTTCAATCACGGCGAGTTCGGTGGTGTACTCCACGGTGTTGCGCGCAGGCGACAGGAAGTAGGCGAACGTGTTGTCGCCGGCGTTGTGACGGCCGGGTCCCCACACCATGCGAGTTCCCGAGCGCAGGATCTTGCCGCAGCCGCGCATCCATTCTTCAACGCCGCGCATCTCAAACGACATGTGGTGCAGCGAAGCGTGCGGTCCCTGGGCAATCGCCAACGAGTGGTGTGCCGGGTTGCAGCGCAGGAAGTCCATGATGGGCCCCATCTGCGGGTGGGCCAGAGTGTCGCTCACAGCGAAGTCGAGGTGCTCGACGTACCACGCCGAAGTAGTTGCGAGGTTCGCGGTGTTGAACACGACGTGAGAGAGCTTGACCGGGATGGGCTCACGCTCGTTGATCTTGCGGCTCTGGCGAAGCTCCACATCGGCCGACACCTCGACCGTGCGGCCGTCCACATCGAAGAAGCGCATGCCGTAACCGCCGCCGAACTGTGTGAGTTCCTGGGGCGGGTGTACGAACTTCACATCCTTGGCCGAGAGCTTCTCAAACAGCGCGTCAACGTCGGCCCGCGAGTGCGCACCAAACGAAATCAGGTCGATGCGCTTGTCAGCTTTGCGCAGGCGCACGCTGAAGGGCTCAGGCGAACCCTCGGCGGCGAGATAGACCGTGTCGCCCTCGCGGTGGGCAACGCTCAGACCCCAGTGGGTGCTGAGAAAGTCGGCCTCGGTCTCGAGGTCCTCAACGGCGAGCGCGAGATAGCGAAGGTGGGAAAGCTGGCGAACAGTCATCAGTGATCTCCTTGACGCGCACCACGGTCGGTGCAGGGTTTCCACTTGCGAGAATAGGCGCTCGCTCGCGTCCGCGGTATATCGGGCTGCGAATAGTAACTATCGACTATGAAGTCGGCGACGTGGTGACGGTTCGCGCCCGCCCCATAATGAGGGCCACGAGAACCAGGACGGAGGCGACACTGCCCACCTCGGCGAGCGCCACGAGCGCATCGGGATTAACGATTCCGGAGATTGTTACGGCCACCGCCGCTGCCAAGAACTGAACGCTCCCCATGAGCGCGAGCGCCGTGCCGCTGGCAAAGCGCACGTGTTCCATGGCCATGGCGGTTGCCGGACCAAAGATGAAGCCCATCGATGAGGCCAACACGAACAGGATGGGGAGAACCGTCCATGGCGATGATGCTCCCGTGAGCACCACAATCCAGAGGCACGCGAAGGCCGTAAGTTGGGCGATTACTCCCACGCGAATGAGTCGACGGGGTCGAACGAATTTCGCCAAGCGCGTGGTCAGCAACCCGGCAAGGACGAGCCCAATCCCGTTGATACCGAAACTCGCCGAATAGACGGCGGGCGGGAGCCCCAGGTTGTGTTCGACGATGAACGACGAGCGCGAGATGTACGTGAACAGCATGCCAAAACCGAACCAGATCAGAATCGCGAAGGCGAGATACTGGCGATCGCGCAGGATGGTGCCGGCCGTGCGAAACATCTGCGTCACGCCGCCCGTGTGTCTCTTGTCTCGAGGCAGCGACTCGGGAACGGCAATAGCCACGAACACGGATGACGCCACCGCGAAAATGGCGAGACCAAAGAAGATGGCGCGCCACCCGCCAAGCGTGAGTAGCAGCGTGCCGCCGATGGGGCCGATGATCGGGCCAATGCTCACCACCATGCCGAGGATGGTGAAGGGCCGCACGGCAGCCTCGCCGTGGGTGAGGTCGGCCACGACGGCTCGTCCGCCCACGACACCCGCCGACGCACTGAGGCCCATAAACAGGCACAGCACAATCAGCACGCTTGCGTCGGCAGCGAAGCCGGCGATCGCACTCGCCACGGCCATGAGTAATCCGCCACCGACGATGACGGTTTTGCGGCCGATGCGATCAGACAGCGACCCGAGAAAGAACTGCCCGACGGCCATGCCGATCGTGAAAAGGGAGAGGGTGAGTCCGATGTAACTCGGGGTGACCCGCAGGTCGTCAGCCATGGCGGGGAATGCCGGCAGATAGGCGTCAGTACCAAACGGTCCGAGGGTGCCGATGAAACCCAGGGCGGCCAGCATCACTCCCGTGAGGGCGAGGGCGGGTTTGGTCGTCACCTGCCCATCGTGGCACAGGCCCACCGCCAGCGGAGCACGTGGCTAGGCTAACCATCGACAGTCGTGCAGAAAAGGGAGGTCGCGTGTCACTCACCGGCAAAGACCTCAACCTCCTGATTGCGCTGCGCGCACTGCTCGAAGAAGAGCATGTGACGCGCGCCGGTGACCGCATCGGCATGGGGCAGTCGTCGATGAGTGCCGCCCTGTCTCGGCTGCGCATTCAGTTCTCGGACGAACTGCTGGTGCGCGTGGGGCGCGACTACCAACTGACTCCCCTGGCGCGTCAGCTACTGCCCCAGGTTCAGCTCACCATCCCCCTCATCGAGAACGCGCTGGGTAGTGGCGGCCCATTCGACCCCGCCACCAGTACGCGCGTGTTCACGCTTCTGATGACCGACTTCGCAGCCCTCGAGTTGGCGCCACTTTTCGACCGCGCCCTGGCCCAGGCCCCGCACATCAGCATTGAGGTGTTGCCGCTGCCCACGCAACCCACCGACAGTCAGCGCGACATGCTCAAGCACGACTTTGTTGCCACGGTTCCCGGCATCGGCATCGACGGCGACCACCTCGAACTGTTCGTCGACCACTACGTCTGTCTGGTCGACCCCAACAACTCAGCGCTGGTCGATGGCGCGCTCAGCTGGGAGGCGTTCCAGTCGCTCCCGCAGGCAGTGTGCGATTTTGGCCAGGCACACGTGAACCCCGCCGAACGCAAACTGCGGGAGCTCGGCTTCACCCGAAACGCACACGTGACGACGGCCAGCTTCCTGCCGTTGCCGTCCATCGTGGCCGGCACGGATCTCGTTGCCGTGGTGCCGGCTCGCCTGGCCGAGCGCTTCGGCCCGCTCACGCAGACAATCGGCGTGGAGGCCCCGTTCGGGCGCGTCGACATCATTGAGACGCTTTACTGGCACCCCACGCACAACACCGACACCGCGCACCAGTGGTTGCGCGACGTGTTTCGCGAAAGTCTCTCCTCCAACACGACGGCCTAAAAAGACATCCCCCGGGCACAGGGCCCGAGGGATGTCATCATGCGACTCCGTGACGGAGACGCACCAGTTGAATTACTTGCGTGCGAGGCGGCGGCGGACCATCACCAGCGCGAGCACACCAGCGGCGAGCAGACCCGCACTGATGGCCAACGACGAACCGATCACCGAAGTGTTGGCGCCGGTGTCGGGGAGCGCAGCATCCGGGCCACACCAGCCGGTGACGTTCAGGCCGGGCGTGAGGCCCTCGGCGAGGCGCCCCTTGAGGCCGAGGTCGAACTCGGTCTTGGCCTGAGCCAGTGCGGTGTCGTACGCAGCCGTTGCCGCGGCCTCGGTGTTCTCCGTGGGGAACACCATGTTCACGAATGTGACCAGGTTGACCGTCTCACCGGCGGCAATCACGTTGACGCTGCTCGGGAACAGGAAGTCGCTGCCGTCGTAAGTGAACTCGCTGGCCTTGCAGGGAGAGCCCCAGGCGGCGCCCATAGCAATGACGTTGCCGCGTGAATCACCCGTAACACCCCAGACCTGGCCGTCCGCTTCATTATTTTGGCCGAAGCTGCCGTCTGAGGCGGCGTAGTAGCTGTAGTCCTCGCTCCAGCTGTTGTAGTTGTAGTAGTAGGAGTCGTACAGCTCGTCGCCAGCCATGTCAATTGTCGAGTTCGTGGTGTTGTGAATCTCTGCCCACTGACGCGCCAAGTAGCCATAAGAACTTTCGGCGTACAGACGGTAGTGCATTGTCACGGTCAGACCGTCCCAGAGGCCATCCACATTTGGCTGGCAGTCGATGGTGATATCACCGTTGGTTTCTTCGGTGATTGTTGAGTCGCTGCCGTCTCCGTTGCTATCTCCGCAGTAAAGGTAGTCGTTACCGTAAATCTCATTGGGGTAATAAATACTCGCATCGCTTTGGTCGGCAACATCCCAGCCGTAATCAATTCCGTAGTTATCCATCTGCCACACGGCACCGCCGCCGTTGGTGCCAGAAATGACGAACTCACCGTTCGTGGGCCAGGCAAGGGCCTGTGCCGGGGCAACACCCGCGACAACAATGCCGGTGGTCGCCACGACCACAGCGGCAAGAGCAAGTTTCTTATTCATGAAAAACCTTTCGCAAAGAACACAACAATGACTATTAAATACTAGGGTAAACGCCCCCTGATTACCGCTTTGGGGAACGAAGTTCTCTGAACATTTCGCAAACTTCTCGCCGAGATTCCAAACGACTCGAGCCCGTTTCGCAACTCGGCGATAGTTGTTATCTCCCTCAGCACTTTTGTCTGCCAGAGGCGAGGGCATAGCGTGGCAGGTGCACGGGTGTGACGTAAAGAAGGGTATATCCATGTCTGTTGAGAATGTTCTTGTCGTCGGCGGTGGCATCTCGGGAACGGTGGCCGCGGTAGCGCTCGCCCAGAAGGGTGTTCGCGCAACTCTCGTCGAGATTTCGCCCGAGTGGTATGGCGTGGGACACGGCATCACGGTTCAGGGCAATGCCCTGCGCGTGTTCAACGAGATTGGCGCGCTCGACAAGATGCTCGAGAGCGGTCTGGGTTTTGACAACCTCACTCTTTTTCACGCCGACGGCAGCGTGATCAACGCCATGGACGCCCCCAAGATGGGCGGGGCCGACCTGCCTTCCACCATGGGTGCCCTTCGCTCGGACCTGCAAGAGGTTCTCGTGGGAATGATTCACGATCTCGGCGTGGAGGTGCGCCTCGGCACATCCATGGAGAAGTTTGAGGACAAGGGCGACTCGGTCGACGTCAAGTTCAACGACGGCAGCGTGGAGAACTTCGACCTCGTCATTGCGGCCGACGGCATCAAGTCGAACACGCGCAAGATGCTGGGCAGCAAGCACGACAAGAAGGGCACCGGCCTCGGCATTTGGCGCGTTGTCACCAAGCGCACGCAGGACATGACCTGCTCGGCGGTCTGCTACTTCGGCGACGAGTACAAGGCGGGCTACACCCCCATCTCGGAAGACCTCTGCTACGCCTACGTGCTGACCAAGCCCGAGCGGCCCGACAACGGTCTGTCGGATGCCCAGGAGATGAAGCGCCTGCTCTCGAGCTATCACGGGCACTTCGACTTCATTCGCGAAAACATTCGCGAAGACGACTACATGAACTTCCAGCCCATCGAGTGGCTGTTCATCGAGGATGAGCCGTGGCACCAGGGTCGGGTGATCGCCATCGGCGACGCCGTGCACGCCTGCCCGCCGCTCATCGCTCAGGGAGCCGCACAGTGTGCTGAAGATGCATATGTGCTCGCCGACTACATCACCCGCGACGGCGACATGGAGCAGTTGCTCACCGAGTTCACCAAGGTGCGAAAAGAGCGCGTGAAGATTGTGGTCGATGCCTCGATGCAACTCGTCGAGTGGGAAATTCACCCCGAGACCCCGGGCGCGAACCCCGGCATGCTCATGGGCCAGGCAATGGGTGCGCTGACCGCACCCGCGTTCTAAGGCGCACTATGACTGCGGCAATGCCCGAGGGCAACGTTCCTCGCCGGGTCGTGACCGGTCACGATGAGAACGGCGTTTCGGTGGTGCTCTCCGACGGCATCGTGCCCGTGCACCGCGTGATGCCCCAGGACGGTGTGGGGTTCTACGAAATTTGGAATACGGAGGGCGCGCCGGCCACCATCTCGCGCGTCGAGCCCAACGAACCCACCGAACGTACGCTGCGCGTACCGCCGCCCGAAAAGGGCACCAAGGTGCGCATCAACGAGTTCTTTCCGGGGTTCATCAACGAGCTCGGCAACCAGTCCCCCGTTCACCGCACCGAGTCGATTGACTACGGCATCGTGCTCGAGGGCGAGATCGTTCTCGTTCTCGACGACAGCGAGGTCACACTCACGGCCGGCGACGTCGTCATTCAGCGCGGCACGGATCACGCGTGGGCCAACCGCAGTGACGAGGTCTGCCGCGTGGCGTTTATCCTCGTCGACGGCGAATTCGCACCCGACCTGCTTCAGGTGCTTCCCGCCGACGTGCAGAACAAGCTGATGCACAATGGCCCCCACGACTAGGGCGGGAGGCATAACATCGTGCATTTTGATCACATCGGCCTCAACGTCGCCGACCTCGAGGCTCAGGCCACGTGGTACGAGCGGGCACTCGGACTGACCCGAACCCTCCCCTTCTCGGTGCCGCCCATCGAGCTGACCGGTCTGTTTCTCATCGACGGCAACGGTTTTGCGCTCGAACTCATTCATCGCCCCGGCAACGTTGCGGGCATGGATGCCGCCAACCCCGGTGAAGCCGCCCTCACGCGGGGATACGGTCACTTCTGTGTGCGCGTGGACGATGTCGACGCCTACTTCGCGCAACTTGTTGACGCGGGTGCCAAGGTGGCCATTCCGCCGCAGGAGTCTCCCGAACCCGGTGTTCGGTTCGCCTATGTTCGCGACCCCGAGGGCAACCTCATCGAGTTTCACGATCGAAAGCACCCGGTGCGCTGATGACCAATCCCCTCACTCTTCCCGGGCTCGCCGGTAAGACCGTTGTTGTCACGGGTGCCGCCCGGGGACAGGGTCTCGCCGAGGCCCTCGTGCTGCTCGCGTCAGGCGCCACGGTGATTGCCACTGACATTGCCACCGAAGCCCCGGAGGTGCTCACCGCGTCCGGCGACCTACCCGGCACCGCCCACTACCGCCAGCTCGACGTGACCGATGAAGCTGGCTGGCAGAGTCTTGCCGCGTGGCTGACAAGTGAGTTCGGCCGGGTCGACGGGCTCGTCAACAACGCGGGCATTCCGTTCCGCGGCCGCATCGGCGAAATCGCTCGTGACGACTGGGATCGCGTGTTCGCCATCAACGTCACCGGTGCCATGCTCGGCATTCAGGCTCTATCTCCTCTGATGCACGCCGGAGCATCCATTGTGAACATCGGATCGTCGGCGGCGCTCAATGCCCACCACACGGTGGCGTACACCTCCAGCAAGTGGGCCCTGCGCGGACTGACTCACGTGACGGCAACCGAGTTCGGTGCGCGCGGTATCCGTACCAACATCGTGCACCCCGGCTACATCGAAACCGAGATGATGGCGGCCGCACCGGCCATCATGACCGACGCACAGTTAACGCTCACTCCCCTCGAGCGCACAGGCCAGCCCGAAGAGGTGGCCTCAGTCGTCGCGTTCCTGCTGAGCGATGCGGCTGCCTACGTCAACGGCGCCGAGATTCCCGTTGACGGCGGCTTTACCTCCTCCGCCGGCGTCAAGTACATGTCCGACATCATCAAGAACTCCCAAAAAACAACGTAAGGAAAACCTCATGTTTATGTACTTCCCCACCAACTACGTGTGGAGCCTGGCCGTGGTGGCCACGATCAACAACGGTGGCTTCATCGACGAGGTCGACCGGGCGTGCAAGCCGGTTCTCGAAGCATCGCAGCACGGCGACGATGCGGGCACCGAGGAGCTCTACGCCGCGTGGGTTGCCGTTGCCGACCGCCTCATCGCGTCGGCCGAGGATGACGAAAAGCGCGGTCGCCTGATTGGTGCCGCCGACAAGTTCTACCGGTCGAGCCTCTACGTGTCGCAGGCCGAGCGCCTGCAGTCACCGGGCTGGGCCGGCCGCAACGCGGCATACCAGAAGAGCATCGACCTGCTCATGAAGCATGTGGAACTCAGCCACACTCCTCTGACCAAAATCGACATCGCCTACGAAGACACGCACCTGCCGGCCTACTACTACCGAGCAGAGAGCGTGGACGGCAAGCCCGTGCCCGTGGTGATTCAGCTCAACGGTCTCGACTCCACCAAGGAGATGATGTACTACTCGGGCTTCCCGCAGATGATGGCGCGTCGCGGCATCTCCACGATCATGGTCGACCACGGTGGCACGGGTGAGGCACTGCGCCTGCGCAACATCAAGGCCCGCGTCGACACCGAAGCCTTTGTGTCACCCATCGTCGACTGGGTCGAGCAGCAGCCCGAACTGGACTCCGCCAAGGTGGGCGTGGTCGGTTGGTCACTCGGTGGCTATTACGCGCCGCGCGCCACCGCATTCGATTCGCGCATCTCACTGGCCGTGGCCTGGGGCGCCAACCACAACTGGGCCGAGGTCCAGCAGGGACGCCGCAACCGCGAGGGCGAGAACCCGGTTCCCCACTACTGGGAGCACGTGTTCTGGGTGTGGGACGTCGACAACATCGAGGACTTCATGGAGAAGACCAAAGACATGCACCTCCACGGTGTGGTCGAGAAGATCACGGTTCCGTTCCTCATCACCCACGGCGCCAACGACCGCCAGATCAACGTGAAGTACGCCCAGCAGAGCTACGACGCTGCGGTGAACAGCCCCAAGCGTGAGCTGCGCATCTTCGACGAACCCGAGGGCGGCACGGAGCACATCAGCATCGATCACATGCCCTATGTCGCCGGCTACATCGCCGACTGGGTTGCCGAGACCTTCGGCGAAATGAAGTAGAGGAGAAATCATGACTGCCTACCCCGAAGAAAAGTTCCGTCAGTACATCGCGCGCTTCAACGCCGAGGACCACACGGCGTTCGAGGACTACCTGCACCCCAACATGCACATGCTCAACGGCACGCTCGAGTACACGGGAATCGACGGCATGATTGCGCACTACAAGGAAAGCATCTGGCCCGACTTCATTGAGACGCTGACGGTGCCGCGGTTCGTGAGCAGCGATAAGTACATCGCGATTCACATGAACACCCACTTTGAAGCCAAGCACGACAAGCAGGGATCGCTGTTTGGTGACGTGAAGAAGGGCGAGACCTTCGACTTCAACGGCCTCATTATGTATACGCTCGAAGATGGGTTGTTCCGCGATATTCAGGTGGCCTACAACTCATTCATTTACACCGACACATCGGGCAATACAAGAGACCTAGGGATGCCGCACTAATGAGCGATCACGATCAGAATCAGCCCGACACGATTGTCGTCACGGGTGGAGCGAACGGCATTGGCGCCGGTATCGTCGAGCGACTGATCGAACAGGGCAAACGCGTCATCGTTCTCGATCGCGTGGCTCCCGCGGCATCCTCTGATCTGCTGACCTGGATCGAGGTTGACCTCGCGTCGCCCGAATCCACCCGAAATGCGGCGAGGGAGGCACTCGCCGCTGCCGGTGTCGTCTACGGGCTCGTGCACTGCGCCGCTTACATGCCCTTTATCCCCTTCGCTGAGATCAGCGATGACGCGTGGGCGCTCACCATGAACGTCAATGTGACAGCGGCGTTCATCCTGGCTCAGGAGTTTGCCCCGGCTATGCAGGCGGCCAAACGCGGTCGTCTCGTTTTCGTGACGTCGTCCTCGTACACCAGCCCCCCACCCGGTCTCACGCACTATGTGGCGAGCAAGGGCGCACTCACTGGTCTCATGCGCACGCTGTCACACGAACTGGGCAGCTCGCACATCACGGTCAACGCCATCGCGCCAGGGCTCACGGCCACCGACCGGGCCAAGGAACTCGTTCCGCAGGAACTCTTCAGCGTTGTGGCCTCGAACCAAGCCATCCCGCGCACGGGCCAAGTGGCCGACCACGTGGGAATCGTTGACTTTTTGCTCGGGCCGGAGTCCGGCTTCATTACCGGGCAAACGATTCTCGTCGACGGTGGCGAGAGCCATCTCTAGCGAGAGCAACTTTATGCTGTCAGCCCGCGCGATTGTCACGATCGAACGTCCCGCTCGCTACGGGAAGCAACTAGCCGGCCACATCGCGCACAAAGTCCAGGTGGACGAGGTCGGCGACGGCTGGGAACTCCACATCGGCGAAGGGTTGGGACGCGTCATGCCCCACGATGACACACTGGAGCTCGTGGCCGAGGCCGAGTCGCCGGAGATGCTCGACCGGATCAAGGATGTGCTGGGGCGACACCTACTCCAATTCACAACCAAGTTGCCCGGTGTGACAATTACGTGGACCGATTCGTCAGTAGCCTCTTAGGGTGGCCACAACACGCAAACCAGCCGTATCGTCCTCCGGTCTCCCCGGCGCGACGCTCTTTTGGCTGGGCTTCATCGGCATCCTGGGCCCGATGGCAATCGACATATACTTGCCGGCCCTCCCCGCCATGTCGAAGGACTTCGGCACCACGGCAGCGACCGTTCAGTTGGGGTTGGCCACAACAACCATAGGCATGGCACTCGGCACGGTCATTGTGGGCGCATTGTCCGATCGCTATGGTCGCCGTCCGCCGCTGCTCATCACCGGCGCGCTGATGGTCATCGGTGCCAGCCTCGCCGCCACGTCGTTTCACATTGTCTGGTTTCTCGCCTGCTGCCTCATTATGGGCATCTCCGCGTCTGCCGTTCAGGTCTCGGGCCGCGGTGTCATCGCCGACCTCACTAAGGGCGTGGCGTCCACCCGGGCCTACTCCTTCCTGACCAGCATCATCATGGTCGGCCCCGTCTTCGCTCCGGTCGGCGGCGTCCTCATCCTCACGTTTGCCGGGTGGCGCGGCATTTTTGTGGCCCTCGCGGCTTTCGCGCTGGTCGGCACCATCGGCATTTGGGCCTTCGTACCCGAATCATTGGCCAAAGAAAAACGCCATGCCGACGGTTTTGTCGCGTCGCTGCGCTCGATGGGTGCCACCTGGCGCAACAGCGTTTACCGATGGTTCTCCATCGTCAACTTTGCGTCATACGCCCTGATGTTCACCTACCTTGGCACCTGTTCGCTCACCATTCAGGTAGAGCTGGGACAACCGCCCTGGGTTGCTGCGGCCGCGTTCGCGGTGAACGGCGCGGGCATCGCGCTCGCGGGTGTGTTCTCAGCCTGGCTCGCCAAACGGATCAGTAGCGTGGCGATTCTCTTCATCAGCGTGGCTGGTCAAGTACTGGGCATCATCGTGCTCGCCGTGATCGTGGCCACCAACGCACTGAGCGTCGTGAGCATTTTCATCATCTACTTCGTGATTTGTGTGGGACTCGGAATCGGCTTTGGGTCGGTCACGTCACTCGCTCTCACCCACGTGCGCAAGAACTCCGGCACGGCACTGGGCCTGATGGGTCTGTTGCAGTTCATCATCGGCGCCGTGACCTCGGTATTTGTGGGAACAATCAACCCCAGCCCGGCCATGTCCATGCTGATGATCGGTGGCACCGTCGTGGCCATTGCGGTCATCGCCGCCTTCGGCGGACGACGTGCCCTACGCCGCGACCCTGATCCGGTCACGGCTCACTGATCTAGTTGTTGGATTCCGCGGTCGACGTCGGGCGCGGTGACGGCGTGGGAGTTGACGTCTCGCGAACCCACAGCGACGTGTACTTCTCCTGAGCGTCTACTCCTCCGGTGTACTTACCCGTTTCAGGCATGTTGTGGTCGATGTCGACAACCTGCATGGCATCGCCGATGACAACTGAAGGCGCGCCGGCATACAGTCGCACGATGGCGTCAACCGCGCCCCAGCCCATCCAGTCGTAGGCCTGTCCCACTGTTGCCGTGAGTCCCGCACCGCCGGAGCGAATGATGTCGAGAGCGGCCGCAGTTCCGCCGTGACCGATGACCAGCAGTTTCGCGGTCTTGGCATTGGCGGCGATGGCTGCCGCGAGGCCGCCGGTGGTGAGCCAGTCATCGTCCGGGACAACAATCGCGTTGGCGCCCGAGGAAACGGCTGCGTCCACGACCTTGGCAGCAAAGGACTTATCGGTGATCTCGGCAGCGTTGAGTTCGAGCGTCTGAGCCACCTTGCCCGCGCCGAGTTGCTTGAGTTTGGCAGCGAACCCGTCCGAGATCACTTTTGTTGTGTCGTTGCCCGCAAGCGTCAGGACGAGCGCCTTTACTTCTCCAGAAGCCTTGCCGTAGGCGTAATCGGCCTGAAGCGTTCCCACCATGGTCTGGCGCATGCCTACCGGGTGATCGGCCGTCCAGCGGGTCACGGACGCAAATCGCGGAGGAGTGCAGTCATCGTCACCGCCGAGCGCTACGACGGGTGTGCCGGAAAGTGCCACCTCGTCGTACACCGTCTCGAGCCCCTTGCAGTTTGCGTCAATCGTGACGATCACTGTGGCTGCCTGCGCGACGGCCGAACGAACGGCCTGGCCAACGCCGTACTGTCCGCCACCGTCAATAATCATCGGCCACCAGCCGGCAAGAACTACGGCATCGCTCACCGCAGTGGCGGCCGCGGAGCACGCCGGAAGAGCCAGCGAACACGAAATAATCGCGACGTTCTGCACGTCCTGAGGAAAGTCAACGGCCAAGAGTGATTGGTCAGACTTCACGCCTTCGTAGGCCGCTTCGAGCGCCTTCTGCGCACCCGCCTGCGACGGACCCGTGCTGGGATCGGACGAACCTCCAGAAGCACACGCGGCGAGCAGCACGGCAGAAACAGAAAGAGTCGCGGCCAGCGCGAGGAGTCGGGTGGGCTGTGACATGACCACAACTCTACCCGGGGAGAGGGGCGCGACCTGAGCGTGTGGTGTGAGGTTAGTGAGCCCCGTCGCTACAGGGGTTCGTCGCCAAACTCGACCACTTCCGAGGCATCTCGCAACATTTTCACGAGCCACTGAATTGCGGGGTCTGAATTCTTGGAGGGATGCCAGTGGGCGGCCTCAACGAGAGTTCCCGCGTTCAGGTCAGTTGTGGCAACCACAAGGCCGAGGGTCGCCGCCGACTGCGTGGCAAGCCGTTCGGGAACGTGGCCGACGAACTGTGTGCCGCTGACGGTGTGCGGCACGGGCAAGAAGCCCTGCACCGACATCGCAATGCGGGGAGTGATTCCCGCAGCCGAGAACATATCGTCAACGTGGGTCTGCACGGCGTGGCCAAAAAAGGAACGCACGTGCTGCATTTCCGCAAGGTCGGTCAGGGCGAGCGTGCCGTCACGAAGTCGCTCGTTCGCCCCATCAACGATGCACACGAACTGGTCGCTAAACAGCGACTGTCGCTTGCCGGGGACTCCCCGGCCGGTCCCCGAAATGATCACATCGCGACGCAGCAGGTCATTGGGGGAAACGTTGGTATCTGCCGGGAGGGCATCAAATTCGATGGTTACCCCCGGTGCCCGCTCATCGAGTAAACGCAGCAGAGGGCCGGTGAGCTGGCTCAGCAGGTAGTCCGACGCCGAGATGAGAAAGGTTCGAGAACTGGTTGCCGGATCAAACGTGGGCGACAGGTCATAGACACGCTCAATCTCGCCCATGGCCTCGCTGACGAGCGGCGCGAGCTCTTGGGCTTTTGGCGTGAGCTCAAAATTGCGCCCGGAACGCACCAGCAGCGGGTCATCAAATTGCTGACGCAGCCTGGCCAACGCACCGCTGACAGACGGCTGAGTCATGCCCACCAGTTCTCCCGCGCGGGTGAGGTTCTTCTCGGTGAGAATGGCGTCGAGAATCACGATGAGATTGATGTCGACTTTGCGTAAATCCGTCATCGGTCCTCCTTTCGCACGCTTTGTCAAAGTATCGCAGTTGCTTATGCCCGTATCGAGCGCACGAATGAGCGGACTCCTCGGGTGCGTGTGACAATAAACTCACGACCTCGTGTGCGTTTCAAGGGAGAAGCCATCGTGACCAAATTGCGCCTTTCGGCCGCCGAGCTGGTGGCAGCGCACGTCTTCGATGGCGCCACCGTGGCGGTAGGCGGTTTCGGCCTGAGTGGCAACCCCACCGACCTCATCCACGCCCTGCGCGACTCGGGCGCGAAAGACCTGACTATCGTGTCGAACAACATGGGCGTTGACGGCAAGGGTCTCGGGCTTCTCATCGAGAACAAGCAGGTCGCCAAGGTCATTTCGTCGTACGTGGGCGAAAACAAACTTTTCGCCGAGCAGTTTCTGAGCGGTGTTCTCGAGGTGGAGTTCGCGCCGCAGGGCACTCTGGCCGAACGCATGCGCGCGGGTGGTGCGGGCATCGCCGGGTTCTTCACCAAGACCGGCGTGGGAACGCCCGTTGCCGAGGGCAAGCAGATGCAGGTCTTCGACGGTGAAGAGTTCGTGCTTGAGCGCGGAATCGTGACCGACCTGTCGCTCGTGAAAGCTCACCGTGGCGACGCTGAGGGCAATCTCGTCTACCGGCACACCGCACGCAACTTCAATCCGCTCGTGGCCACGTGTGGTCGCGTCACCATCGCCGAGGTCGAAGTCTACGAGGGCGAGACGTACATCGACCCCGACATCGTGGTCACCCCCGGCATCTTCATTCAGCACGTGGTGCTCGCCACGCCCCGCGTGAAAGATATCGAACAGCGCACGGTTCGGCCGCGCCCCGAGGGGAAGGCGTAACTCATGGCCTGGACACGCGAAGACATGGCAACCCTGGCGGGCCGCGACCTGCAGGACGGCCAGTACGTCAACCTAGGCATCGGCATCCCCACACTCGTGGCCAACCACCTGCCCGAGGGCGTTCGGGTCACCCTGCAGAGCGAGAACGGCCTGCTCGGCATCGGACCCTTCCCCTTCGAGGGGGAGGAAGACGCCGACCTCATCAACGCCGGCAAGCAAACCGTGACGGCCCAGCCCGGCTCGAGCTTCTTTGACTCGGCAACGTCGTTTGCCATGATTCGCGGCGGGCACGTGCAGACGGCCATTTTGGGTGCGCTTAAGGTCTCGGGCCACGGCGATCTCGCGAACTGGCAGATTCCCGGCAAGCTCGTCAAGGGCATGGGCGGGGCCATGGACCTCGTGGCCGGCACCCCGCACGTCATCGTGCTCACCGAACACGTCTCCAAAGACGGCACGCCCAAGATTGTGACCCACTGCGACCTGCCGCTCACCGGTCAGCGCTGCGTCGACAAGATCATCTCCGACCTCGCCGTGTTCGACGTGACCGAAGACGGGCTGGTGCTGCGCGCGCACTGCCCCGACACGAGCGTCGCCGAACTGCGCGAGATGACCGGAGCTGCTTTCACGGTCGACCTCGACCCCAACTTTGTGGGGCCACACGCCGCCTAGGTCGCTAGGCTGAGTAGCAACTTAAGTTGGTAATGCCGCCGAAGGCTTGGCCGGAGGTGGGCAGCAATCGTTTGGACTCTGAGGAAAAAATCATGTCGCTTCACTTGTTCGCCAAACTGAGCATCGCCAGCATCACCGCCATCGCGGTGGCCGGAGCCCTGACCGGCTGCACCACCTCAACGTCGTCGACCGACCGCGAGGCAGCCGCCAACCCCGACATGCCCACCGTGTGCTTCAGCAGCATGGGCGAGGAACCCATCGAAGTGGAATGGAACGTGGGCCGCAGCGAAAGTGAAGTGCACGTCATTCAACCTCAACACTCGTGGTGTGCCGAGAAACCCAGCCAGAGCTTCACGTTTACTTCTCGTGCAGGCATTCGTTGGACCGATGGCAGCCCGCAGTTGATCGTCGAGGCCGGAACGGGATACCAAGGCTTGTTTGCCCGCTATCTCGACACGAGCAAGGGAATCGATCAGTGGGTCAACATGCCGTTCTATGACGAATCCGGGGACGGCGGAGACAACCGGATCGGCGACCATCGCATCATCACGCGCGCGTTTAAGCGGGGCACCACGAACAAATTTGTCTTGTTCGGTGTGTGGAGCATGTAGCGCAGCCACGACATGCGCGTCTCAGATGTTTGTTATTGACGGGCGACCGTTGAGGGTGCCGGGGTCGGAGCATAGAGTTGCTGTGCACGAGCGGCCGTTCGCAGTGTCCGCCAGGCCGCCGGTCAGCCTGCTCCCAAAGGATGCGTTGCTGTGAGTGACGAAGGTTTTCTGGCGAGTCCGCCCACGCTGTTTTTGAGCGACGCGGATGTGGCCGAGTTATCGGATTGGGATTCCGCCATCGCCGCCCTCGCCGCGGCGTATTCGCTGCCCGAGGATCCGGCGGCGACGCCCGAGCGCGTCGTGCTTCCCACGGCCATGGGATGGCAGCGGGTGATGCCCTCAGCTCCACCGGGCGCGCAGTTCGCTGGGTCAAAAACAATCTCGGCTGCCGTCAAAAACGGCATGGTGAGTTACCTCATCACTCTCTTCGATCAACACGACTCTCGGCTCGCCGCGCTCATTGACGGCAACCGCATAACCGGCATTCGCACAGCCGGAACCGCAGCCGCCGCCCTCTCCAAGCTTGTGCCTTCACGGCCGCTCATTGTTGCGGTGATTGGCTCAGGCTTCGAGGCCCGCGCCCAGTTACGGGCCGCCAGCCGCGTCGCCACACTCGGTGAGGTGCGCGTCTCGAGCCCCACGGCCGCCAACCGGGAACGGTTCGCCGTCGAACTCGCCGAGGAACTAGGCGTGTCGGTCACTGCCGTCGAATCCGGCGAACAAGCGGTGCGCGGTGCCGACCTCATTATTTGTGCCGCACGCTCCCGCGACGAGTCGCCGACCGTGCTGGCCGATTGGGTGTCACCGGACGCCACCATCGTCTCGGTGGGATCCACCACACCGTCTCAGATGGAGCTCGACCCGGCACTCGTGGGTCGCGCAGCCC
This sequence comes from Actinomycetota bacterium, assembly GCA_947450345.1. Lineage (GTDB taxonomy): Bacteria > Actinomycetota > Actinomycetes > Actinomycetales > Microbacteriaceae > UBA963. The sequence continues at coordinate 7,370 of CANFVD010000018.1, read as the reverse complement.
TTGTCGTTGCGGATGCCCGCGACGAAGTTCTGCACGACTCGGGCGACATGATTGCCGCCCGCGCTGCGGGGTTCGACACCGAGAGCATCACGGTCTCGCTGCACGAGCTCATGGGCGGTCACGTCTCGCGTCCGGAAAACGGCATCGCCATTTACAAGTCGACGGGCTCTGGTTTTCAAGACCTCGTGATTGCCGAATTGCTCTACCACCGCGCTGTAGAACACGGTGTCGGAACCCCGCTCCCCGTGGGTGTTCTCACCATCCGCAAGTAACCCACGAAAGGACGACCCATGGTCGACTACGACAAGACCAACGCTCGCGAATGGGCACGCACAACTTTTGTTGGTGCCACGGGCGTCAACCTACCGTCCTACAGCGCTGACTTCTCGTCGATCAACGAGGAGGCGATTCGTCACGACGTCGCCCGCACCGAGTCGTTTGGCTATGCGTCGACCCTCCTGGCCACCGAGGTCGCCATCACGCCGGAAGAAAACGCACGCATCACCGCAATCGCCCGCGAAGTAACCAGCAAGGACTTTGGCATCTTCTTTCACGCCGCGTTCAACACGCTGGAAGAAAACATCGCCGCGGTGAAGCTGGCCGAGCAGGCCGGTGCCGACCGCGTGCTGCTGTCGTATCCCACGTCGTTCTGGCCCACCAGCGAAGACGAGATCTTTGCGTACACGAAGGCCTTCTGCGACGCCACGGATCTGGCCGTGATGCTGTTCCCCATCCCCCTGTGGCAGTTCGAACGCATCCACCCGGCGGGCATGCAGGTCTCCTTTGTGCGCCGCCTGCTCGATGCCATTCCGAACATCGTCGCGATTAAGTCGGAACAGGGATTCCCGGGCATTGGCGGTCTGATGGAGATGTACCATCACTTCCGCGATGAGGTGGTGATCTCGTGCCCCATCGAGGCCGACGTGATTCCGCTGCTCTCGGTGATGGGCATCCAGTACTCGGGAACGAGCAACACCAACTGGCTCAGCGACTGGTATCCCACCGCCCTGCGTCAGGCGCAGAACGGCCAGTGGGAAGAGGCCATGGAGGGCTGGTGGAAGATTGCTCCCGCACGCGCCGCGGCTGGCCAAGCGCAGGCCTCGGCTCAGACCATTAGCGTGCTCAACCGCACCACGTGGAAGTATCAGGAATGGCTGGCCGGTTACAACGGCGGAGCACTTCGGGCACCCGCCACGCGCATTCCCAACAGCGTGATGAAGTCGCTGCGGGCCGCACTCATCGCGTCTGATCGGCCCGTGACCGACTCACCCGACTCCGAGTTCGTGCGCGGGCGCATCGTCTCCTGATCCGCCACCGGTGTCATCTGGACACTGCGCCCGGCGTCAACGCTTCACGGCGTCTCGCGCACGTTAACCCGCGGGAAGAACGAGGGGGGCCGAGGTCAACTTCTCTGCCTGCGCGCGCGGCACCTCAAAAAGTGACAGGGATATTCCGAGTAAAACGTCGGCGTCCTCGGGAGAAAGTTCTTCGGACACAAAGAGTCCTTGGAGTATCCCGGCATAACACTGGGCAAATAAGTACAGGCGTCGTTCCGCATCAGCTACTGAAATCCCGCTGGTCTGAGCAGCCCGAGTGAATGCGGACGCACCGGCGCTCCACGCGAGATCAATGGCAAAAGCGGGATTCTTCATCGTGTTTCGCAAGACGCGCGCCAACAAGGGGCGCACATTTCTAATTCTGAATAACCTTCGCGCGGTCGTCATTACGGTCTGAAAATCCTCACCGGGCGGTCGGCCGTCGTAGGCCCAGTGAACTCCCTCTTGCCAAATCTGCTCGAATGCCAGACTCAACAGGGCGTCTTTGGTTTCGAAGTAGTTGTAGATCGTTCGCGGCGAGACCTGAGCGTGAGCGGCAAGCTGTTCGATGGTGGCATCGAGTCCGATATCGGCCAGGACTTCCTGAGCCGCCAGAATAAGTGCGGCCCGGTTGCGCGCGGTGTAGGCAGCTTGACGACCTCCGTGCACGCGCCCTGTCTGCCCTGCTATGGCCATGCGCCAAGTCTATAAAAGTCGCGCACATGAGCCCGTCGCGCCCGTCGACCCGCGACACACAGGAACGGATTACACAAACACAGCATGTTTGCGTTATGTATGTAAACTTGCTTAAGCGCTGTTCCGCTGATGCGAGGCAAAGAGAAAGTTCAAGTTGATGAAAAAGTTTGCGATTGCCGGTCGATTCCTTTCGTTAGTTGCGCTCAGCGGGCTTCTTCAGTTGGCGGCAGTCGCCGTCGTGACCGCCGGCGTCACGCCCGCGCAGGCAACGGGCGCACCCGTCTTGCCACCCACACAAAACCTCTATGCCCTGGGCTGCGGGGAGAATCCGCCGCACCTGTGGACCATTGATGCGACCAACGGCAGCTCCACGACTTCCGGCACTTCTGTGCCCTCCGACTCCGACTGCGTATATGCGGCCCCCGTCAATCCGGTTGATGGCAACGTGTACGTCGAGTATTTCCATGAAACCAACGGAACCCCTGTTGCCTACTTGGGGACCTTTGACATCTCCAGCGGAGTCATCACGCAGATCGCCCCCCTCTCGGGTGACACCCAGGCCACCAGCTACATCGTCATCACCAACTCTGGTGACGCGTTTGGTGCCGTGTCGGGCTCGTGGTTTTCGGTAGACCTGAGCACGGGTGTCATCAGCCTGATTGCCGACCAGGGTGACGAGTTGTCGTGGGTCGCCTACAACGCCACTGATGACACCATCTATGGCTTCAGAACCACGGGCGATACGACGGCCGATGCCTTCACGATTGATGGGTTTACGGGCACGCTCACGGCGGACCCGTCGCATAACATCGTGGTGCCGTCCGGACACATTGGCTGTGAACCGAACCCGTTCATGTTTTATTCTCCGACCGGGGCCACTTTTGATAGCTCGGGAAACCTCTGGTTCGCGAACGAAGAGTGCGGATCAACGTTGCTCGTCGAAGACTTTGCCATCGGCACCACCTACGTGCAGGGCGACCTAACCGACGCCAACATGACACTGGGCCAGGCCCCCCGATACACCTACTCGACAATGGTGCTCTTCCTCACGCCCGGCAATGTTCCGACCTCGACCACCCTCTCTGACACGGGGGTGAACAACTCGGCGACAGCACTTGCTCTCGCGGTCAGCGGAGGCCTCCTCTGCGCCGGCGCTCTGGCGCTGGTGATGATGCGCCGACGTCAGCGTTCGTAAAGATCAAACACCCACTGCCCGCCTCAAAAACAAGCCGCCGCCAGTCCAAGACTCCAGCCCAGAAAAGGACACCCCATGAAAAAATCCTCCGCTTTCATCGCTTCCGCGCTAGCGGTTGCCTCGGTAGCACTGTGCTCGATGGCTAGCCCTGCACTCGCACTTGCCACACAACGGTCACTGCCGGCAGAAGATCACCTCTACGCCCTGCCGTGCAACTACTCTGAATCGCCTATTTTGCGGTCTGTCGAAACGATCGATTCTTCGTGGACAAACGTGGGCACTAACCATCCCTTTGACAACGTATTGTGCGCCGAAGGGCCGGCGTATGACCCGATCACGCATGACTCGTATTTCATCGGCAACAGCGACGGTGACTGGTTTGACCTCATCCGCGTTTCAACGACCGATGGCACGATGACAAAAGTCGGTGAGTTCCCCGGGTCCTTCTGGCACCCCAGCCTCCTCATCACGAACACCGGCGACGCCTATGTGAGGTCTGACACAACCTTGTGGCCACTTGACCTCTCTGATGCCTCACGTGGAGACATGATTGGCGAACCCACACAGACGGTTGGAGGCGGCCACATCTTCGCAGCAGCGTGCTCCCCCGTGGCGACGACCTGTTACGTGATAGGTCACGACAATGATGAGAACAACAGTGTTATTGCCGCGTACGACGTCTCGACGGGGACGGTGGGAGCTCCGCTGGGCACGCTGCCCGTGTCGTTCACCCTGAGTATTCAGGTCGATTCGCAGGGCATCATTTGGGCCAGCGCAAATAATGGGCACCTCGCCAGCTTCGATCCGGCCGATCCCGCTCATACTTATATCGAGGGCCCCCTGTTCGTGTCCATGACGCGTGCGCTGTTGCTCACCACAACGGCGCAAACCCCGACACCAACCCCGACGCCCGTCGTCGATCAGCCGGCTTTGCCTAATACGGGTGCGAACAACTCTGTGGCCGGCATATCGGTTGCGGTCAGCGTGGCACTTCTCTCGGTGGGCGCGTTGGCACTGGCTGTGACGCGCCGTCGCAAGACTTAGGACTCGCAACGACAGGGCGAATTCGCCGAAATTAGACCTCGCCCTGGCGGTGCACCGACTGCAGCCGCGTGTAGGCGGAGACGCCCTCGGGGCCGTATTCCATGCCGATGCCGGAATCCTTCCAGCCGCCAAAGGGCGCGGCCAGGTTGGAGCCGTAGAAGTTGATTCCCATGCTGCCGGTCTCGACGCGCGAGGCCACCTCGGCGCCGTGGTCGGGGTCTGAGGTGAAGATGGTGCCACCGAGACCGTAGGGCGAATCGTTGGCGATGCTCACAGCGTCGTCTTCGTTTTCGAAAGGAATCACCACGAGCACCGGCCCAAAGATTTCCTCCTGAGCCACGCGCATCTTGTTGTTCACGCCCGCAAAGACCGTGGGCTTGGCGAAGTAACCGCGGTCGAGGCCATCGGGACGCCCCGTTCCACCGGTAGCAACCTTCGCGCCCTCGTCCTGACCAATCTGGATGTAGTCGGTGACGGTCTTGAACTGCTTGGCCGAGGCCGAGGGGCCGTAGACCGTCTTCTCGTCGAACGGGTCGCCCTGGGGCGTGGCGGCGACCGTGCTGGCGACCATCTCCACAATCTCGTCGTAGCGCGAGCGCGGCGCCAGGATGCGCGTGGAGTTGTAACACGTCTGCCCGGTGTTGCGCAGGCACGTGCGGTTGATCATGGGGCCCACCACAGAGAGGTCGGCGTCCTCGAGGATGATGCTGGCCGACTTGCCGCCGAGCTCGAGGGTGACCGGGCGCAGCAGGCGACCGCACTGTTCGGCGAGCAGGCGGCCTACCTCGGTGGAGCCGGTGAAGGCGACCTTCGACACGAGCGGGTGCTCGACGAGGTGACCCACTTCGTGACGCGTGCAGGTGACGAGGTTGATCACGCCGTCGGGGATACCGGCAGCCTGAGCCGCCTCCATCAACACGCGAAGGTCGAGCGGCGTCTCCGACGCGGGCTTGATGACGACGGTGCAGCCAGCAATCAGCGCGGGGGCGAGCTTGATCATGACCAGAGCAACGGGATAGTTCCACGGCGCAATCAGGGCGCAGACGCCGCGCGGGTGACGCTGCACCTGCGTGTAATGACCGGGGCGATCCGGATAGGCGCGCTTGTCGACGTGCTCCACGTAATCGGCCAGCGAGGCGTAGTAACGCAGGAGTCCGGCACCGTGACCGCCGGCGAGACGGGTCTCTGAGATGGCCGTGCCGTTTTCACTCGTAATGATGTTGGCCAGCTTTTCGCTGCGCGCCTCAAATTCGTCGGCGAGCTTGCGCATCAACTCCGCACGAGCGTGGGCACCGATGTCGCGCCAGCCCTTGCCGTGGAAGGCGCGGTGAGCACTCTGCACGGCCTTATCGATGTCGTTGGCGTCGGCAGCGGGCACGCGCGCCCACAGCTCTTCGGTGGCGGGATTGGTCACGTCGATGAACGTGCCAGAACCGGACTTCACCCAGTCGCCGCCAATAAACAGGTCGTCGGTGTACATCTCGAGCGTGGTCATGCGCGCTGCTTTCTAGAGGATGTCGAGGCGCAGAATGCGCATGGAGGCGTTGAGTTCGGCTTCGGCCATGGCGCGACCCGTGGGCGTGATCATCTCGCCCATCACGCGACCCGTGAGGTCGCCGAGCACCCACTGCGGTGACTTGGCAAACCACTCGGCGGAGAAGCCGAGCCCCGTGGGGTGAAAGCGCCACAGGCGATCCGAGTCGCGCATGATGGCGTCTTCGAGGCTGTGGTGCTCCTTGCGGGTGTCGTGACCATCGATGATGTCGGTGACGCGCGTGATGAAGGCATCGTCGTATCCGCAACCGGGCAGAATCTCGCGGGCGATGTCACAGCCGTACTTTTCGTGCTGGACGCGGATGTCGCTCGTCAAGAAGTTGTCGCTGCGAAAGCCTTCGGTAAGAATCTTGTCGCCGTCAACCCGCGACCAGCCCACATCGTGCAGCAGGGCAGCGACGCGCGTCACTTCCGGGTCGGCGTCGGGCTCCTGGTCGAGAATGAACTCGGCATACATCACCGTCATGGGCAGGTGCACGTCGTTCATGCGCGTGCGCAAGAACGGCTCGGCCGCCTTCCACACGTGATCGAGGTTGGAATACGTTCCCGCAGGTGTAGCGCCACTCCCCAGCGTGGGGGTGTCGGCAAACGTGTGCGCATATGTGGGTAGTGCCATTACTCAACCACCAATGTCTTGAGGGGAGTTTCGACGTTCGTTGCCTGGTCGGCGGGAATCGTGGAGCCCGAACCCAGAGCCTTGCGCACGGCCATGTAGTCGCTCACCGCGTTGACCGAGTCGATGGCGATGAGCCGGCCGGCGCGGTAATAGAGCACCGAGAACGACTCGTCATCCGGGGTGCCGCGCACCACGGTCTGGTCGTAGCCCGTGGAGAGCCCGGCAATTTGAAGTTTGAGGTCGGCCTGGTCAGACCAGAACCACGGCACGGCGCGGTAGGCCTCGCGAACTCCGGCCAGCGTCTTGGCGGCCGTCTTGGCCTGGTCCACCGCGTTCTGCACTGACTCGAGGCGCACCTGAGCTTCGCCACCGAGCGGGTGGGGCAACAGCACGGCGTCACCGGCGGCGACCACGCGCGGATCGCTGGTCTCGGCAAACTCGTTCACCACGATGGCGCCGTTCACGGTCTCAAGACCCAGCTGATCGGCCAGCTCGCCACGCGCAACCACGCCGATGCCCACCATCACGATGTCGGCGGGAATGACCTCGCCGCCCTCGAGTTCGACTCCGGTCACCGATCCGCCCTCGCCCACAAGGCGGGTAATCTTGGCGTTCAGGCGCACGCTCGTTCCGCGGCGCTCGTGGGCGGCGCGATAGAACTCGCTCGTCTCGGGGCTCACGGCACGGGCAATGAGGCGATCCATCGCCTCGAGCACGGTGACCTGCTTGCCGTCCATGCGCGCGCCGGCAGCCACCTCGAGTCCGATGAATCCGCCGCCAATCACCACAACGCTCGTGGCCGCATCCCAGCGCTTCTTGAGGTCGAGAGCGTCGGCGATGTCGCGCAGGTAGAGCACGCCGTCGAGTTCGGCGCCCTCGGTGGGCAGACGACGCGGCGTGGAGCCGGTGGTCAGCGCCATCTTGTCGAAGTGGATCTCGCGGCCGGTAT